>SLSH01000409.1 GCA_007130555.1 Bacteroidales bacterium | reverse complement strand
CATTTTTTCTTTTCTTGCCTTAAAGTGTGCTTCTTTTTGTTTGATTTTTTCATTTTTTTGTTCTTTAGTGCTAGCCGACATAAGCATAGGATAAAAACGATTTTCTGAAATACTAATTTTTTTCCCAATTAGTTTTTGAATATCTCTTAAAAATTCTTCTTCGTCGGCATCGCAAAAAGCTATAGCGTTACCACCTGCTCCTGCTCTTCCTGTTCGTCCTATGCGATGAACATAAGATTCGGGGACATTAGGCAATTCATAATTTATAACATGGGTTAAATCATCAATATCAATGCCTCTCGCTGCAATATCAGTTGCGACAAGGATACGGGTTTTTTTCAATTTAAAGTTGTTTAATGCATTTTGCCTTGCATTTTGAGTCTTATTTCCATGAATAGCTTGCGCACTTATTCCTGCTTTAATAAGTATTCGCACTACTTTGTCGGCACCATGTTTTGTTTTAGTAAACACTAAAGCCCTATCAATGGTTTGGTCTTTTAGGATTTCAATAAGCAATTTTTTTTTATTATCCTTATCTACAAAATATACTGTTTGATTAACTATTTCTACTGTACTTGAAATTGGTGTTACACTAATTTTAGCAGGATTAACCAGAATTGTATCAGCAAGCTTTACTATTACCGGAGGCATTGTAGCAGAGAAAAATAAGGATTGCTTTTTTCGTGGCAAAAGTGCTATAATTTTTCGCACATCGTTAATAAACCCCATATCTAACATTCTGTCAGCCTCGTCTAAAACAAAAAATTGAATGGAGGTTAAATCTATATAATTTTGATTTATAAGGTCTATCAATCTGCCCGGAGTTGCAATTAAAACATCAATGCCTCTTTTTAAACTTTCTACTTGAGAAAATTGACTAACTCCTCCAAAAACAACAGAATATTTTAAATTCGTATTCCTGCCATAACTTTTAAAACTTTCATTTATTTGAATGGCAAGCTCTCTAGTAGGAGTTAATACTAAACACTTTATTTGCTTACGACCTTTATAATTATTACAATTTTCGTTAAGTAATTGAATAATTGGAATTGCAAATGCAGCAGTTTTCCCTGTTCCGGTTTGCGCACATCCAAGTATATCTTTTTTATGCAGTATTAACGGAATGCATTTGACTTGAATTGGAGTTGCTTCTGTGTATCCTTCTGTTTTAAGAGCTTTTAGGATTGGCTCAATTAAACTAAAATTTTCAAACGACATTATTATGATTTATATAAAAGGCAGAATAAACTGTTTTTTTAAAATCCATAATCAGCCTTTATGAAGATGAATTTTATTTAAAAATACAAAAGTAAAAAAATATATTGAAAACAAAGGAGAAAACTTCTTTTATCGCCTTAATGCCAAAAGGTTTTTAAACATAAAGACCAACAAAAAGCACGGTCGGGACTGACTTTGTCTTCTTCCTCCTTGCAAGGCATAGTCAAAGCAACCCTTCGGCACTCCGACAGGCTCACTTCGACAGGCTTACTTCTGTAGCACTCAGTACATCGCAATGTATTACCTTGAACTCGAACATTATGGACGGACACTAAATAAGCAAGTTTATAAGATTTTGATTTAATATTTCTTATAAAAACTTTAAGAAGATTGCAACAATTGTAATTGTTCCGCAAATCTAAATTGAAATTTTTTTCTAACATTCCGATATCCTGACCATAGAAAAAATAAAACCACCGGAATCTTTAACCGGTTTTAAGACCTCAATAATACTTTTTTTACAAAGTTTTTTACCATATAGTTGCTTTACAGTACCTGTATTATAAGCTAATAAAAAAACTTTGCAAAAGTATTTAGTACATGACAAAACTTTATGAGATTAATCTTTTAAATAAATAACTGTCACTATATGAGCGCATTGCAATAATAATACTGTCACAAAAATACTAAATTTCACGGAATTCTGTGTAATTCCGTGCTTTAGTGTTTCCGTGGCGAAAATTAGTAGTCATAAATCTTTTAAAAAAGTTTTGTCATGTACTAAAAAAAAGTATTATTTTACAATGAGCTTCCTTGTATTTATTCCTTCTTTATGGTGAACTTTTATAATGTAAATGCCTGAATTTAGTTCGCTCACGTCTTTTGTAAAGACTTCATCATGTCTGATAAACGCTTCCCAAAGTTTTTGTCCCTGTATTGAATATAAGCTAATATTCAGAGGTTCAGTGATATTTGTTTCAATCATTATATTCAGTATGTCTGAAGTGGGATTAGGATATAGCACTATGGAAGAAAGGTGCTTTTTTATTTGAATATCTGCAAGTCCTAAGCACAAGGTGTCTTTTGCAAAGAAAGAGGCCATTTCTCCGCCACTGTCAATAGTTGCACCTCCTGTTCCGGCGATGCCGCCGCTGCCTGTTATACCGCCGCTGTGCACAATACCACCATAATCGTTTTTGCAACAGGAGTTTCCGTTACCGTCAAGCCATGCTAAAAACACATCCCTACCATAAGCACTGTAATGTGTCCGCCCTATGAGCAGATATCTGTTCTGTGCTACTTCTGTAAGCCCGAAAGCCATATTCGTATTGTTATCACCGTAGGTATTTGTCCATACAACATCTCCTTCCATATTCATTTTGATAACATAGGCATCCATAAATCCATGTCCGTATGTTGCCGAATGCCCGGCTGCCAGTATATAACCATCGTCGGTAATAATAATATCACGAATCTGCTCGTTATTGACACCGCCAATTGTGCGTGTCCAAATGGTGTCTCCATCCGAATCAAACATAACGATATATGCATCTGTAGCTTCCAAAAAGCCGGTTGCACCTTCACCATAGGAATTAGTGGACCCGGCTACAACCAAACGACCGTCTGCTGTTTCTGCCACGGCATAGGCATAGTCGTTGCGACTGCCGCCAATAGTACGTGTCCACAGCAAATCCCCGTCCTCATCAAGTTTGAAAATATACATATCGGAACTGGCTACGCTGTACGAGGCGCCGCCTCCCACAACCACCAGCCCATTATCATTAGTAACTATGATATCTTCGGCTTTTTCACCGCTGCCACCACCCACAATACGTGTCCATAAGACATCGCCGTCGGCATTCAATTTAATAACATAGGCATTTGGGTAGTATCCGCCGAAAATATACGAGTAACCTGCTATGGCAAAACCGCCTTCGGGTGTTTCTGCAACAGCAAGTGCTTCATCGTTTCTGTCATCACCGGCGCCGTCAATAACACGGGTCCACAAAGTGTCGCCCTGAGAATCAAATCTCACCACGTAGAAATCATGTACAAAAGTGCCATAGGACTGTGTAGAGCCGACAGCAAGAAAACCGCCGTCAGATGTCTCGATACCGTCAAAACCATAATCCCATGCCTGCCCTCCCATCGTTCGTGTCCATAAAGTATCACCATTGGACGCAAAACGAACAACATATAAATTAGTAGCGATTTCTCCGTAAGCACTGGCGTACCCCGTCATAAAAATACCACCATCGGAAGTGGTATAAACACTCATGCCCGTATTATTATCGTTGCTCTTATGCCCAATGCCAAAACAGCCTTCCTGCGCCTGCAGAAAAAGAACATTGATAAATAACATCATCGTTAAAATTACTGTAATTTTTGTGTGTCTCATAAGTTTTAAATTTAAAAGATTAATAATTAATTTTTCGTAGTTGTTAAAATAGTGTCCGTAATTAGCCTTAGGTTTGTTAGTCAGCACCAACACCAATTCCCTGTCTTTCATTTTGTCGTTTTGGTTTTCTTGGCTTGTTTGGTAACTGTGTTTATACTAACAGAAAAAACCATCATTATTCATACAAAATTACGCGTATTGTTACGGTTTTTACCATTTTTATTTATCATAAATAATTATTTTTTTTCTGCAAAAATACAAAATTATCAAAACAAAGGAATAAATTATTAAAAAGTTTTAGATGTAAAAATAAAAATTCCCAGCTTATACCAAATTAAATTGTAGATAGTCCAAGTTATACCTATACGTACTACAATTTAATAATTTGGTTAATGCCGATAAAAAAATAATATAGTACAAACAAGCACCTATGCTGTGCGGAGCTGAAGCATGCGAAGCTTGGACTATATTATTTTTATAATCGGTATTAGTTTATCAAAATTTAATGACGAATGATTGAACGGTAGCGGATTTTCAACCGTAAATGTTTTAAAGCTAGGGGCAAAGTTATAAAAAACTACGGACACTGAGCTTGCCAGCACTGAGCCTGCCGAAGTGCCGAAGTGTAGTTTTTGCTACTTTTACAGCCCGCAATTGTGCAAAGCCTGCTGTTAGCGTGCGTTATTTTTTTTGTTAATCAGGTTTACAATTACTTTTATAATCATATCTTTTTCTTCAATATTACTTACGGCAATCATTAAAGTCAATGCAACTAATGCATTATCAGCAATCCTTTTTTTTCCTTCGTAGTCATATAATAAACCATTTATTTCAAGAAAGTAGAGAAATATCATTGCCGCAATCCTTTTATTTCCATCTGTGAATGAATGATTCTTTGTTATGAAATAAAGTAAATTTGCAGCTTTTTCTTCAATACTAGGATATAAGTCAACGCCACCATAGGTTTGAAAAATTGTTGAAATAGAACTTTTAAATGATTCATCTTTTTCTCTTCCAAAAAGTTCATGGTGTCTATACTTTTGTTTCACTTCATTAATTAGCCTTATTGCTTCTTGGTAACTGATTTTATAAGTTTCTCCTTTTGATGTTTCATCAATCTTTAGTTTTTGGTAATCGTATTGGTCTAGTATTTCTAAAGCATAAGCATAATCAGTAATTATTTTTATCAATCCACTACTTTCTTTATTTGATAGTTCTTTTAAGTCAGTTATTTTTCCTAATAATTTGATTGATTCTTTTAGGTCAGTGAGCTTTTCATTTTGTTTTTTCAATACTTTCTCATTGATTGAATACCCGTTTATTAAATATTCTTTTAAAATTTTATTTGCCCACATTCTAAATTCTGTTCCACGAATAGAATTTACACGATAACCTACAGCAATAATTACATCAAGATTGTAATATTTTATATTACGTTTTATTGTTCTATTTCCTTCCTCTTGAACTTGTGCAATTTTTGCACAAGTTGAGTTTTCGTCTAATTCTTTTGTTTTGTAAACATTAAGAATGTGCCTGTTAATAGAGGTTCTATCTGTTTCAAAAAGAGATTCAAGTTGGTACTGATTCAACCAAACACTTTCATTCTCAAGTTTTACCTGAATTTCTGTTTTCCCATCTTTCGTTCTAAATATTTGAATTTCTGAATTGTTCATTTTATAACTTTTTAGCAAATCTAACATTTATTTTAAAATTTAACTAGTGTTAAATTCTATTGTTGATTAATTGTATTTTTGTTTGTCTAATTAATTGTATTCAATTTTTGCTCGAATTCATTCACTAATAATTGACGTTCCTTTATATCAGTCGTTTGTTAATGCACACTAACGTGTTATAGTAAAGGAAAAAACCATCATTATACATAAAAAATTACGCGGCTTGTAATAGTTTTTACCATTTTTATTTATCATAAATAATCATTTTTTTTCTACAAAAATAAAAAATTATCAAAACAAAATAAATATTATGAAAAAGTTTTAGATGTAAAACTACAAGGTGCAGATTTGCGGGTAACGAAAAAAATTTTGTTATAATCTGTTTTTTCCTAAATCAAAATTTCAAGATCCTTTTCAGGCTTTCTTTTATATCATAAATTTTAAAAAATAAATATAAAATCATAAATACAGCTAGTATTCCGACAATTAAAAATACTTTATGAGAGCCGTAATTACTTTCTGCAATTCCGAAAATTCCTGCTGAGACTAGGATAAAAATGAAATTGATTAAATTGTTGTAGGCAATGGCATCACCGAGTTTTCTGCCTTTCACATGAACTTGCATCCATGCATTTAAGGGTGTTTTCATAAAGCCTGCCATAAAAGCGGCAATAGCTATTAAAATCGTAAAAACTACCGTACCGGGATTTAGTATATATATTAAAAATATTGATAATACAAAACCAATTCCTCCGATAGGAATTAGTCCTGTTTCAACCCTTTTTTTAGCTGCAACCCCCGATAAAAATGAACCCAGTCCAATTGAAATTGCAACAAGTGCGAGAATAAGTCCTGTTTGTGTTCCGCTCAGTCCCATTGTAATAGGACAATGCACAAATAAATTCAGTTGTATCAGACTTGCAATCAGCCAAAACATTGATAATCCGAAAACTACCGTGTTTAGCCCCGGCACATTGTATTTTGACCATTTATGTTTGCGGATAATATATTTAACAAAATTCATAGGTTTTATTTTGATTGTCAGAGGTTTTGGCTCAACTGCGCGTATCAACAGAGCACTGAACAGTCCTGAAAAACTTACTGAAAACAAACATACTGTAATCCATAAAATTCTGAGTTCCTCAATATCTGTTAAAATACCTGCCAGAAAAGTTCCAAGGAGTACTCCTAAAAATGTAGTCATTTCAATAGTTCCTGTTCCTATAGAACTTTTTTCGATACCTCCGATATCTTTGATAAGTGCAAATTTCATGGGCGAAAAGAACGTGCTTTGTAAACCCATCAGGAACATTGCCAACATTACAATGTATAAGTTTTCAGACCAGAAACCGAATGCGGCAAGGAGCATAATAAAATTTTCTCCGATTTTCAGGTAAACAACAAATTTTTGTTTATTCAAAGTCTTTGATAAAAAACCTGCATAAGGGGAAAAAAGAATAAATGGTAAAACCAAAAAACCTGTAGCCAGCATTATTACTACAGATGCATTTTCTTCGGCAACCCAATAAACGCCTATAAGACAAATAAGTCCTTTTAACAAATTGTCGTTAAAAACACCAAAGAAATTGGTAAAATATAAAGGTAACAGGTTATTTTTCAATATTATAGTATTGTTTATTTTAGAAAAAACAAATCTAAAAAAAATATATATATAATCAAGAGTTTACAGCTATATGTATTAAAAATTAAAAGTTTTAATTTTTAATACAACGAACCGAATACCCTAATTGAGCAAGACTGTTTGTTCGTTTTATTTGTGGTGTTGAGAAACTCAATTCTCTTGACCATGCACGAATGTCAGTTGCATCGCTTGCATCAGAGGAGCTCCACCAGTAGCCGTAATAACTTATACTGTTGAAATGTCCGTAACCGCTAAGATGGTCTCCTGGGAGAGCATTAAAGTTACTTGTTCCGAATTGAGAATTGTTTTTTAAGTCGCCGTTATACCACAGCGAAACATTGCCTGCAAGTTTACTGCCTTCGTTTGTTCCTCGGAATTCTGTTTCATCTGCTTGATCCTGTGTCATATTCAGAGCCATTTCCAGTTTTTTCCAGTCTGCATCGCTTGGTAGTTTCCACTCCGTAGGGCAGGCATTTTTTGCAGCCGGCCAGTTATATAAAACTCCATAAATATCATAATTATCAGTATCTTTAGCAGCATCAACATCAGTACTGTAATATCCGTAAACATAATAATAAGGTGTTGATGGTGATCTTTGGCTTGAACTTACTACTGAAGGTAAATATTTTAAATTTTCCGCCATCCAGCATTGACCTCCTATTTCTATTGTTTGATAAACATTATTATCTCTTGAGTCTGTAAATGTTGCAGGACAAGATGTGCTTCCTCCTCCACCTCCTCCGTTATCATCATTATTATTAATCGGTGGTTCCGTATCGTCTTTTTCATCTTTATTACAGCCTATTGTAGTTATTGAAAACATTACCATTATTGATAATAAATAAATCAAAAAATTGTTCTTCATACCGGTTAAATTTTAAATTGAACATATAATTATCGTTCACAAATTTAATTATAAATTTAAAATATTATAATTTTTAAATAT
>SLSH01000154.1 GCA_007130555.1 Bacteroidales bacterium | reverse complement strand
TGGTTACAAGTATTTTAAATTATAATAAACCCGACGAAGGAGTGGTATTTAACGAAGTCCCTACAAGCGGATATATGCTTCGGAGCGATTTACATGAATATCTGCCTGCAATATTGGATGCTCACGGCTATCATGAATTTAAAATCGTTGCTTTGGCATCCGAAATTCACTCGCATCTCGGTCTTTATGCAATTATGGGTGCTAAAATGGGACTTAGAATTATGGAGTATCTCCATGTTGGATTAGATGAAGTTTCAATTGTTTCTTATGCAGGCTCAAATCCACCCGTCAGCTGTTTTAATGACGGAATTCAGGTTGGTACGGGAGCTACGATAGGCTATGGAAAAATTGATGTTAAACTAACCGAAACTCCAATTCCGGCTGTTGAGGTATTATACAATAATCGAAAAATACATTTCAGTCTTAAAGATGAAATTTTAACCAATATCAGAAAAGAAATCGGAAATTTAGTCCAAAAATATGGGCTGGAAAACGAAATGTACTGGTTAGAATTACGAAAAATTGCAATAAAATATTGGCTGGAAGTATGCAGATTCGAAGCTTTTGAGATTAAAGAGATAATAGCGGAAATTAAGCAGGAATAGATGGTTTTAGGATAAAAAAAAGGTAACATAAGGAGTAAGGTATAAGGGGGGGGGGTCCATATACCTCTATACCTTATACCCTTATATTATTGCTTTCAAAAAACGATTAAAAAAAGTTTTGTCATGTATTAAAATAAATTTGTTAATATGGTTGCAGGTATAGATATTAAATTTA
This sequence comes from Bacteroidales bacterium, assembly GCA_007130555.1. GTDB lineage: Bacteria > Bacteroidota > Bacteroidia > Bacteroidales > ML635J-15 > SLSH01. The sequence continues at coordinate 7,122 of SLSH01000154.1, read as the reverse complement.
TTTTTGTTAAAATTAACTTTTAAAATTTTGTGATATGAAAAAATATTTATTTATAAAATTATTAGCGGTACTTTTTTTAATTCCTCAACTTCGTGCAGATGAGGGAATGTGGCTTTTATCATTACTTGATAAAAATTATACGGAATTTAAAGAAGCAGGATTTAAGTTAACACCGGAAGATATATATTCTATAAATCAGGCATCAATTAAAGATGCAATAGTAGGATTAGGACGTGCCGGAAGTGAATTCAGACACGGATGTTCGTCAGGTATTATATCGCCGGAAGGATTGTTAATTACAAATCACCACTGTGTTTATGGATATATTCAATCGCATTCTTCTCTGGAAAATGATTACCTTAAAAACGGTTTCTGGGCATACTCAAAAGATGAAGAAATTCTGAACGAAAGACTTACTGCATCAATAATGATTAGAATGGAGGATGTAACTGATAAAATATTGTCCGAATTAAATGATGAAATGACAGAAGAAGAAAGAAATATAAAAATTAAAGAATTTTCAGATGAATTAACTGAAATGGCAATTGAAGATACTTACTATAAAGCAAGAGTTGTGGATATGTTTAACAATAATCAGTTCTTTTTATTTGTACATATTATTTATAAAGATGTAAGATTTGTGGGAGCACCTCCTTCTGCTATGGGAAAATTCGGAGGAGATACGGATAACTGGATGTGGCCAAGACATACTGCCGATTTTGCTCTGTTAAGGATTTATACTGCTCCGGATGGCACTCCGGCAAGTTATTCGGAAGAAAATATTCCGCTGAAACCAAACTATTATTTGCCTGTAAGCACAAAAGGATTTAAAGATAACGACTTCGCAATGATTATGGGTTTTTCAGGTTCTACTAACAGATATCTGACTTCTTTCGGTCTTGCCGAAACAATGAATATAGTAAATACATTAAGACATGATATCAGAACCGTAAAATTAGATATTATCAAAGAAGATATGTTAAAGGATGATCTTGTCAGGATTCAGTATGCATCAAAAGCCGCAAGAGTTTCAAATTACTGGAAATACTCTTATGAGCAAAACAAAGCTTTAAGACGTTTGAATACCATGGGCATCAAAAAAGATATAGAAAAAAAGTTTATCCGGTGGGCAAGTGAAAATCCCGAAAGACAACAAAAATACGGAGATGCTTTAAATATAATTGAACAGGTTTATAATAACAGAAAAGAACTTACAGAAGCAAGAATGTATATGTTTGAAGGTCTTCTTACCGGAGCCGAATTACCAATGTTTGCATACAGAAACCGAAATTTATTGGAAGCTCTGGAGTCAAAAGAACAGGAAAAAATTGATGAAGCCATAGAAAATGCAAGGCAATCTGCCGAAAATTTTTATAAAGATTATAATCCCGGTACCGAGAAAAGGCTAATTGCCGCGATGTATAAATATGTTTATGAAAATATGGATAAAAAATATCATCCCGAAGTATTTGAAACAATAGAAAAATCATATAAAAATGATTTTGAAGCTTATGCCGAAGACATAATCAATAAATCGGTTTTTGGAACAGAAGAAGCATTTATGAGTTTTCTGGACAGACCCCGCCTAAGAAAATTAAGAAATGACCCGGCTCTTAATGCAGGAATGTCTGTGTTTTATTCATATAGAGAGATTAATGAACAATTCAGAGAACTCTCAAAAGAACTTCCACGCGGAGAAAGGCTTTTTGTTGACGGATGGTTGCAGATAAATGATGATAAATTCTTATATCCCGACGCAAATTCAACAATAAGAATTACTTATGGAACAGTTGGAGGTTACGAACCTAGAGACGGTGTTGTTTATGATTATTATACAACAATTGAAGGCGTAATGGAAAAGAAAGACCAGGATTGCCACGAATTCTATGTCCCCGAAAGACTTACTGAACTTTATAATAATAAAGATTTCGGAGATTATATTAACGATAAAGGCGAGTTAGTAACCTGCTTTATTACAAATAATGATATTACAGGCGGTAATTCAGGTTCTCCCGTAATTGATGCAGAAGGAAGACTAATCGGGGTAGCATTTGACGGTAACAGCGAAGCAATGTCAGGTGATATACATTTTGAAACCGTACTGCAAAAATGTATAAATGTTGATGCCAGATATGTACTGTTTGTAATAGACAAATACGCTAATGCACAAAATATTATGAGAGAGTTGAATGTTGTGAGGTAAATATTACAAGCTATATATACAAAATAAGAAAATTCTATTCGTTTATTCTAATCCAATACGAACCTCCATGTCTTTCAACATTTTTAAGATTTTCATGGTTCCAAATCGGTGAAATCATATCTGACAGTTCCTTATCCTCAGAAATAAAATAATTTGGTAAAATTGTTTCATATTTTTTAGGGTTTGCAAGTAAATACATAGCTAATCCATACTGCTCGGAATAAAACCTGTCGCACATAAATTGCGGATAATCATAAGGTAAATAAATATCGTGAATATGAACGATTACCCCTTTTTTTAATTTTGGAAATAATTCAAGAAAGAAAACCATTGAATCGGAATTCGGCAAAATCCTGTGAGAATTATCAATAAATAAAATGTCGTTTTCATTCAATTCATTATAAATATCTAAATCAATATTCTCAAAAGCTTTTCTGATTATCCTGTCGGCTAAATTATCAATCTCTGCCCGGGGCTTAGGGTCAATTGAAATAATTTCAGTATCTGTTTTTTGTTCAGTCTTAACTTTATAAGCAACTTTTGTTGAATTGCCCGAACCTATTTCAATGTACTTTTTAGGCTTATACTCTGTTAGCATAGAATAAATTCCGATTATATCAAGTCCGGGTAAAAATCCGTTATTCCATACAGGTTTATTTGAATCGTTTTCTTTGCCGGCATCTTTGATTGTCCAAATATTTTCTTTAAATGAAAGAGCCAAATCAATCAACTCCTTGTATTTATTCCTGTTTGCATCTATTATTTTCAGTAAATCCTGATGTGCGGGTTTCCCATGTCCATATCTCGGCTTAAAATCTACTTTATACTCAAGAAATAAGTTTTGAAATTTAGGGCTCAGAAATCTGTAAATTTGTTTAATCATATCTTATTAGTTTGTTCTGTTTTGCAGTATCATTTTATTATAGTTGCCAACTTGTTTATATTTAACACATACCACCTCTTTTAAAATATATGTTCTTCGTATTATGTGGTGTTTGCCGTTTTTGATTTTTTGTACAAAATTACAAACTTATATTATAATACCCAAGGTTCTATCACTATTTTAACTAAGGGGGATTCCATATATCCTTATACCCTTAGTTAAAATAATTAACCATTACCATAAAATTGGCAATGCAGACTAACAGTTTTTTTCCGCAATAAGATTTACCCTTTAAATCCTTTAGCCATGTGGGAACCATCGCAAAAAGGCTTATTTGCCGAATGTCCGCAACGGCAAATTAATTTATCTTCACCGGGTTTAAGAATATTGCCTTTTGAATCTATAACATTTATATGAGCAGGCACCATTATTGGTCCGTTTTCAAAAATTTCTATTTTATTCTGAGCATCTTTAGGTTTTTTTTCCATAATCTGATTTTTTTCACCGTTATTGTAATAATATGTCAATGCTACCGTAGGGCATGCATTAACGGTTTCAATTATCTCTTCTGTAGATGCATTGTCAATTTTTACCCATGGTCTTTCTCGCGGTTTAAAAACATTTGGCAGCATTGTATAACACTCGCCACTGTGAATACATTCATCTGGTTGCCATACAACCGTTATTTCTCCGTTTGTGTATTTTTTGATTATTCTGCTGTTTTTCATTTTATTGATTTCTTTTATTTTACAAAAATAAACTATTTATTGTTTATCTGAAAAAAATAATATATCTTTAATATTTTATAATTCAAAATTCATCATTATGATACGACTATTTCTATTCACTTTAATGATAATAATTTCAGGCTTTGTTTTTGCGCAGTCAACACAAGAAAAAATTGAAATTCTCAATAAACAATACCAATCCGTAATCAATAAAAAGGATAGTTTAGAAAATTTAATTGAAGAATTGAAGTTAAACCATGTAATTGAGAGAATTCATGAGATTGGATTGCCCGAACTTGAAGAGGGTGAAGAACTTGTATGCCATTCTGCTATGTGTCTTGTATTCTCGGATGAATATAATTTAGCCAAATGGGTGGTACATATCATTACCGGAGATATAATAGAAGGACGTGTGTCAAGAACAAATGATTTCAGAGCAGACCCAAAAATAAAAAACACCGGGGTTGAAGCGGATTATTTTATAAAATATAAGCAAGAAGACGGTTCGTACAAATATGACGGTTTTGGATACGACAGAGGGCATCTGGCTCCCTCGGCAGATTTCAGATGGTCAGAAAAAGCATTGTCAGAATCTTATTATTACTCAAATATTACTCCGCAAACTCCCGAATTTAACAGACAAAAATGGACGGAAATAGAAAATTTTTTAAGAACATATATTTACAATAATCCTGATGCCGACTTATTTGTTGTAACAGCTCCGGTCTTAAGAGAAGGACTGCCTGTTCAGGAAAAAGGAGTAAATAAATTACCTATTCCCGAATATCATTATAAAATTGCAATGGATTATGACAGAAAAATCGGAATAGGTTTTTTGGTACCTCAGGAAAATTTAATATATCCTATCAGCCATTATGTAGTAACAATTGATTCAATAGAAAATCTTACAGGAATTAATTTCTTTGCTGCTCTAAACGAAGAAGAAGAAAAACTTATTGAGTCAAAATATGAACTATCCAAATGGTATCCTGAAGGCAAACAAGCAGAGGCAAGACCATTAAGACGGGAAGAATTGCCGGAAGGAACTTACAACACAGTAGAAGCAAGACAGCTAATTGATTATCACAGAAATGTAACCGTTTGTGGTACAGTTGTGGCAACTCATAAATCTGGCAAGGGAAATATTTTTATTAATTTAGATAAAGTTTTCCCTGATCAATTGTTTTCAGTAACAATTTTTAAAGATAATGTTATTAATTTTGAATATAAGCCGGAAATCTATTTGATGGATAAAAAAGTTTGTTTTAAGGGTAAGGTTTCAGAGTATAATGGAATTCCTTCAATGATTATCAGTAATTCAAGAAGTATTGAAGTAATTGATTAAATTTAAATTTCACTACATACGAATTTCCATTTCTTCTATCAGATGGCTTGCACCTGCAAATTTATCAATAATAAAAAGAACGTATCTGATATCAATTGAAATGTTTCTGCACATATCAAGATCATACATAATGTCGCTCATAGTTCCTTCCCAATTCCTGTCAAAATTTACTCCTATAAGTTCGCCGTTTGCATTTAAAACAGGGCTACCCGAGTTTCCTCCTGTTGTATGATTTGAAGCAATAAAACAAACACGCATTGTACCGTCAGAAGCCGAATAAATCCCGAAATCCTTTTCGTAATAAAGTTCTTTAAGCCTGTCATTAACTTTATAGTCATAAATATCAGGATTCTCTTTTTCCATTATACCGCTTAAACTTGTATAATATTTGTATTTTACCGCATCAGCAGGATAATATGTGTCAATTTTACCGTAAGATACCCGCAAAGTAAAATTTGCATCGGGATAAAAAATTTTGCCTTCTTCAAATTCTAATTGAGCTTTCATATAAACCCTGTGAAGACTGTCTGATTTTGTGTGGTATTTATTTAGTTCAAGATAGATTTTTTCTCTGTATATACTTGCAAAATCCTGTCTGAGAATAAAAAACGGGTCTTTTTCAATTATTCTTATTGAACGGTGATTAAGATTTTCCAGAAAATCATAAAATTTATCCTCATCGGTCAGTATGGATTTATTAAAACAGTATTCTGCAAAATGTTTAAAAGGTTTTTCGGATTTTCGAAAATATTTTTCAAGATTTTTAAAATATTCGGGATGAAATTCTACGGGAATATTTTCATAATACAATTTTATCATCTCTGCAAAAATCTTTTTATCCGTGGGCGGATGGTAATCTTTATAGAAATTATCGGCATGGTTTTTTGCGTCTTTTTTAAGTTTTGGAATTATTTCCATATTATCTTTTGAAATATTTTCAAGTCCTCTCAATTGAGATGCAAACATAATAGCTTCCGAGCCTAATCCTGCTTCTCTGAAATAATCAAAAGCCATACTGTAAGGAGATATTTTATCATAAGTATCTTTGTATTCTTTAAGGATATTTCCATATTTCTGCTGTATTTCGCTGTTTTCGTTTACCCATTGGGTAAATTCTTTTTCATATTGTTTTTTTACATTAACTGCATCTAGGCGATTTAGTCCTCTTATTTCGCCTAACCATTTTTTCCATGCATTCGAAACTCTTGCGGTTTTTGCAGAGTATTGTAATCTGATTTCAGGGTCGGAGTCCATTGCATTATTTAAAATGTCTAATTTTTTCCCTCTGATCAATGTTCTGTTGGGATATGTTTCTTCTAAAATTTGTTTTACTGCAAAAGACGGCAGATATTGCATTGTTGTACCGGGGTAACCAAAAACCATTGTAAAATCTCCTTTTTCGGTACCGGACAATGAAACAGGCAGATGTTTTTTAGCTTTGTATGGGATGTTTTCTTCGGAATATACAGCAGGAGTTCCGTCAGGGTCGGTATAGATTCTGAATAATGCAAAATCACCGGTATGGCGGGGCCACATCCAGTTATCTGTATCTCCGCCAAATCTGCCGATACTATAAGGAGGGACACCAACCATACGAATATCTTCAAAAACTTCATTAATAATTAAGAAATACTGATTTCCCTGAAAAAATGCTCTTACTTCGGCTTTGTAATGATTGTCTTTTGTTGCCTCTTCTTCCAGTTTTTTTGATTTTTCAGATATTATACGAGTTCTTTCTTTCTCGGTCATATCTTCGGTAATTTCCGACAGAATTTTATCGGTTACATCTGTCATTTCAATAAGAAATATTGCCGTAAGATTTTCGTTTACCAGTTCTTCTTCGTTTGATTTCGCCCAAAAGCCATCGGTTAAAATATCATTTTCCATACTGCTGTGACCTTGAATAATTCCATGTCCGCAATGATAATTTGTAATTATAAGCCCTTTATCCGATATAACCGAG
>SLSH01000153.1 GCA_007130555.1 Bacteroidales bacterium | reverse complement strand
GATTATTTTAGTAATAGATTATTTTATCTTGATTCCGCAGTTTAAGTTTTGTACATAACTCATATTTGAAAAAACGTTATAATAAACCTGACTGTTATGCTCCAAATCTATACATGATTTTATTAACTGAGAAAGCTTAATGAAGTACTAATTAGTGTCTGTCCATAATGTCCGCTAACTGCATTATGCTCACCTTTCGCATCAGTCATCCCGAAGTAGCTTTTGTAAGGTCTTTAAATTTAAAAACCAACAAAAAGCACGGTCGGGACTGACTTTGTCTTCTTCCTCCTTGCAAGGCATAGTCAAAGCAACCCTTCGGCACTTCGGCAGGCTCACATCGCTACGCTCAGGACAGCGGCTTTGACTCTGCCCTCATTTTGATAATTTTGGCTGCACTAGGCAGACTTCAAACAAGTTTGGCTCTGCCCTCATTTGCATAAAATTTGCACAAAATTTATGAACCAGATACTCCGAGTTTATTGACAAACACTAATTAGTATTTCTGATTACAGAACTTTTCAGTTTAATTACTTTCCTATACAAAACCTCTCAAAAATTGCTCCCAATACCTCTTCATTTGTTATTTTACCGGTAATTTCGCCAAGATAATAAACCGCTTCACGAATATCCTGTGACACAAAATCTCCGCTTAAATTATTATTTAATGACTTCAGAGCTTTTATCAATGATTCTTTGCACTTTTTCAATGCCTGCTCATGTCTTACTCCGGTAATTATTATCTCCTGATTTTCTGACTTTAATGACTTTACGGTGGAAACCAATATTTTTTTTAATTCGTCAATATTTATATACTGTGTTGCAGAAATACCAATTTGCGGATAATTATTAATTTCCGGTTTGAAATTTTTATTTTTTACTTTATCAATTTTATTAACCACAATAATAATCTTTTGTTCTTTACTAATTTTAGATTGTAAAAAATTAAGATTTTTTTCTTTTGTACTTTCATTATCACCGGCTTCTGTCATTAATAATATAATCAGAGCTTTAGATAATTTTTCATAAGTTTTTTTTATTCCTATTGATTCAATTTCATCTCCCGACTCTCTTATTCCTGCCGTATCTGTAAACCTAAAACGGATGCCTTCAATTGTTATTTCATCCTCAATTGCATCTCTCGTTGTACCCGGAATTTCAGATACAATAGCTTTTTCTTCCTGTAATAAAATATTTAGTAAACTCGATTTTCCGACATTTGGCTTACCTGCAATAACGACAGGAACGCCACTTTTAACGGCATTGCCGTATTTAAAAGAGTCTATAAGCATTTCAATTTTTGATGATAATTTTTTAATCAGATTATTTATTTCTTTTCTGTCGGCAAACTCTATGTCTTCTTCGCTGAAATCAAGTTCAAGTTCCATTAAAGAAACCAGTTCTAGTAATTTATCTCGCAAAGCATTTATTTCATCGGAAACTTTTCCTTTTATCTGATTCATTGCCAGTCTGTGACTTTCCATGCTATTACTTGATATAATATCCGCTACTGCCTCGGATTGAGACAGATCTATTTTGCCATTTAAAAATGCACGTTTTGTAAATTCCCCCGGTTGTGCTATTTCAGCCCCGTTATCACAAATTATCTCAATAATAGATTTTTGAATATATTCCGAACCATGACAATATATTTCTATCATATCTTCTCCCGTAAAGGATTTGGGAGCAAAAAATTTAGTAAAAAGTACGGTATCTATTATATTATCTGAGACATCTTTAATTTGTGCATAATTAACAGTAGCTCTTTTAATTTTCGGAAAAGGGTTTTCGGTATTTAAAATTCCCGCAGCAATTTTAAAACTATCCTTACCTGTTATCCTTATTATTGCTATTGCACCAACTCCGGCAGGACTTGAAATTGCACAAACCGTACTGTTTTTATCCATTATTAAGATTTTTTTAAAAATACAAAATTAATAATTTTTCCGTTTAATAAAAAACCAAAGATACAAGATTATCAATTACTTAGCATAGAATACTAAAAAATTTACGAAAAATAATCAAAATATTTGTGTAATTCAATTTTCTACAGTATATTTGCATTCGCTTTTTGGTCTGGTAGTTCAGTTGGTTAGAATGCCGGCCTGTCACGCCGGAGGCCGCGAGTTCGAGTCTCGTCCAGACCGCAGAAATGAAAGCCAAATGTTTAAAAATCAAATGTTTGGCTTTTTTTGTTGTCAGATTTGCACAACATTTACCCCGCAATTTCGAAAACCCTTCAATTTTTTAACTTCGGTTTTTTATTAAAAAATAGTTTAGTTTGAACTTGGAGTGTATGGCGGAGAGAGAAGATATATTACATTTCATAGTCGTTTATTAACCGTTAAGTAACGGATAATTTTGTGAAAAGTATCAATAAAAAGAATAGCATAACAAACTAAACATCAAGACATTATATTCCGTAGTCGTTTATTAACCGTTAAGTAACGGATAATTTTTGTGGAAAAAACCGAAAATTAAACCCGCTGTAATAAGTTTGAAATCAGAACTTTACATCTCATAGTCGTTTATTAACCGTTAAGTAACGGATAATTTTGTGAAAAACATAAAAAATCAAAACTTCTGTAATGAGGATATTTCTTTTCGAACAGCGATGTTTTTTTTAAATAGATTAATTTGATTATTTTTGCATTTTATTAAGTCATTAAATTATGACAGATAATTTTGTATTTACAGGAACCGGAGATGCTTACGGTAAGTTTAAAATAAGCAATAAAGATATTGACGAAGCCATTGACAAAGGCTTTTTGGGAGGTTTCAGCAAAGAAAAAATCCATGCAAGCAATAAATACAAAGAATTTTGCAAAATTAATGGAGAAATATCTGCATTTGATTACTTTGCAGGTAATATTATGGGTTTTTACGAAAGACACCATGTTGCACCCTTCCCGCCTACAAAAAAAAAACTGCATTATGCGGAAACATCTCTTGAACTTGCCGTAAAAGCAATTGACGAGGCTCTTAGCGATGCCCTGATAAAACCGGACAGTATTGATGCATGGTTTATAAGTACTGTTTCTCCGCACGAACAAGCTCCGGGAATTGCCACTTCCGTTAAATCATATTTTACCGAATTCTATAATCAAAGTCCTTGCTTTTCGTTGACATCAGGATGTTCGGGATTTAATATTAATATTCAAAGAGCCGTGGAATATTTTAAAAATAATCCCGATGCAATGCATATTGTAGTTGCACATACCGAAACAATGTCAAGATTTCTAAAACAAAGAGTAAAATTTATTCCTTTTGTTACCTTTGGAGATGCAGCAGCGGCGGTTATAATATCAAGACTTAAGGATAATGAAAAATACGGAATTATTGATATCGTAAATCTGCAGGATTTACACATGCTTGATTACGTGGGAGTTGATGAAAATAAAAATCTGTACATGGACGATAATCTGATAAAAGACAGAGCTATCTTAAATATCCCGCATGCATCAGAAATTTGTCTAAAAAAATCAGGTTTTAAAATTGATGATATTGATTTGCTCGTACCTCATCAGACAGGAAATGTAATACTTTATCAGGCAGCCGAAAAACTGGGAATCCCAAAAGAAAGAGTATATCTAGAAGGACAGAAAAAATTTGGGAATGTTTCGGGAACCACAGTTCCAATATGTTTTTCATTGCTTAATAAATCCGGTAAATTAAAAGACGGAATGAAAATCCTTAGCGCTACTGCCGGTGTTGGCGGAACTTACGGAGCTTTTACATATATCGTTAAAAATAAAAAAAATAAAAACGATAATTTTTACAGATACAGCAACGATTTAAAAGACAAAAATGTTCTGGTATTAGGAGCATCCGGTGCAACAGGATTTGAAATTGCAAATGAACTGCAAAAACGAAATGCAAAACTTATTCTCCATGCAAATCAAAACAGCGAAAAATTAAAGTGTTTTGAAAATGCCGAAATTATTAAATGTGATTTTTCCGACAGTAATGATGTTAAATCATTTATGGACACCATCTTAAAAAAATACGACAAAATAGATTACCTGATAAATTCGGTATCAACAATTGATAAAAAACACGCAAATACGGTTAATTTCATTGCTCCATTCGAAATTATCAAAAATATTCTGCCTATTATAAAATCTTCAATACTTCAGGTAGGCACAATAACCGAGGAGTTGAGCTTTTATGATTTTAACGAATGGACTTCATCTCACCGAAGTATCCACGGAGTTCTTGCATCTGCAAGCGGAGAATTTCTGAAAACAGGTATCCGTATATTATATTTTATTCCGGGTTTTTCCGAAAACGGCATCAGCAATAAATTTGACAATAAAGAAAAATTCAGATTCATGTTATCGGCAGGACAATCCGAATATCTTGATAATAAGAAAGTTGCATCCAATATTGTAAAATCACTTTATCTCCCCAAAATATTAGATTCAACCGATAATTACGAGAATGCAATGCAAGTTCGCAGAATCGGATACAGAAGGGAAGTGGATGTGTGAAAATATTTATTTACGTATTAAAATATTTGCACCGGCAATAGTTGTTGTAGCAATAAGATTGTTTAGTAAAATATGGTGCATTTTTTATGAATAAAATGACAAAATCAAATAAAATACTGATAAAAACACTTTTCGGACTGGAAGAAACTTTAAAGGACGAATTATTAAATATAGGTGTTAAATCCGTAAAAGTATTAAACAGAGCCGTTGAAACGGAAGGAGATATTGAATTGATTTATAAATGTAATTTATATCTAAGAACGGCACTGGCAGTTTATTTAAAAATAGATACGGGAATAACAAAAAATCAAAATGATTTATATGACTTTATCAGAGCAATAAAATGGCAGGAATTATTTTCCGGACACAAAAGTATTGCAGTAGAAGCATTTACAAATTCAAAAACTCTTAAACATTCAAGATTTACAGAACAAAAAGTTAAAGACGGTATTGTAGATTATTTCAGAGATACTACAGGAGTAAGACCACAGGTAAATCTCGAAAGACCTGATATAAAAATATATGTTCATATTAATAATAATACATGCAGTTTATATCTTAACAGTTCGGGAACTCCATTATACTACAGAGGATATAACAAACGAACGGGTAAGGCTCCTGTAAATGATATTCTTGCTGCAGGCATAATTTTGATTTCAGGATGGGACAAAAAAAGCTTCCTGTATGATCCTATGTGCGGCTGCGGAACAATACCGGCAGAAGCATATATGCTCGCAAACAATATCCCCCCTACTATTAACAGAAATTATTTCTCGTTTAAAAACTGGCAAAATTACGACAATAAATTGTGGGAAAATATTATTGAAGAAGCGAAACGGAAAATCAATAAAACTAATACTAAAATCTATGGTAACGATATAGATAACAAAGTATTACAAGATGCTCAAATAAATTTTAACAGAATTGACCCCGAAAATAAAATAAAACTTACAAATTCGGATTTTTTTGATATTGAACCTCCCGATACGCAAGGTACGATAATCTCAAATCCTCCTTACGGAATGAGGTTTAATGATTTGGATATCAAAGAATTTTATAAAAAATTAGGAGATAAATTGAAATTTGATTACCGGAATTACGTGGCATGGATTATCTCTTCGGAATTAGATGCTTTAAAAATGATAGGATTACGCCCCGAGAAAAAAATTGTATTATTTAACGGACCATTAGAGTGCAAATTAAATAAATATTCAATTTATGAAGGTTCAAAAAAAACAAATAGAAAGGATTATAAATAATCAATACATTTTTCGAGTTTTATTCCCCGCGAACCTTTAACAAGAAATAATTTTCCTGCAACAGGATGTTTAATTAAATAATCCGCCAATTCAAAAACATTTTCAAAAAAATCAAAATCATATAAGTCTTTGAATTTTATATAATTATTTCCAACCAAATAAACTTTTTCGAAATCATTTTTTGCAATTATATCCAATATTTTTTTGTGTTCCGTATCTGAATATTTACCTAATTCCAACATATCGCCAAGAATAAGATTTTTTTCTCCTGCTTTAATTCTGATAAAACTGTTTAATGCTGCCTGCATATTTGTAGGATTAGCATTATAAAGGTCTAATATTATCTTATTTCTTGAGCTATTTGCTAATTGAGATCTGTAATTTTTAGGTACATAAGAAGATATTGCCGAATTTATTGAAGACGAAGAAATTCCAAAATACAATCCTACTGTTATGGCTGCTAATATATTTTCAAAATTATATCCTCCAATAAGTTTAGATATTACATAACCTGATTTATCAAGCGAACTCCATTTAGCACCGGCATAATAGGAACTTTTAATATATTCCCCTTTACAGTAAACAGATTTCGATTTTCCGTATGTAACAAGTTTTTTGTTCTCTTTGAGTAAGTCTGTCAAAATTTTATTATCCTTATTAACAAATATAACCCCATCAGAATCTGTTAAATATTTGTATAATTCAGCTTTTGTATTTACTACGCCTTTAAAAGAACCAAAACCTTCCAGATGAGCTTTGCCAATATTTGTAATCAATCCATAGTCGGGTAATGCAATTTCGCAAAGTAATTTTATTTCTCCCTGACGATTTGCTCCCATTTCAACAATAGCCATATCGGTGGTGTTATTCATAGATAAAATAGTTAATGGTAAGCCGATATGGTTATTTTTATTACCAATAGTATAACGTACTCTAAACTTTTGGTTTAATACCGTAGCTATCAGTTCTTTTGTTGTTGTTTTGCCATTTGTACCTGTAATAGCAAATACGGGTTTATTGATACTAAGTCTGTGCATTTTTGCCAATTCCTGTAAAGCTAAAATAGTATCGGGAACATAAACAATATTTTCGTTTTTTTCAGCCAAAGATTTATCATCCACAACAGCAAGCGAGCACCCTTTCCTTAATGCTTCTTCTGCAAATTGATTCCCGTCAAAATTTTCTCCTTTTATTGCAAAATAGATAGATTCGCGCAAAACTCTTCTGCTATCAATACAAATTTTACGTGAATTTTTAAAAACTGTATATATACTTTCTATTGTTTTCATGGTTACAAATATTAACCCCTAATTAAGATTTAATTAAGATTTAATTAGGGGTTAATAATAATATATTATATCGTTTTTAGTTTTACCTTTTTACTTGAGACCCTACTCTAACCATTGCACTTCTGAATCCCAGGTCGGCTCTTCCCATTTCTTCGTCTAAATATCTTCTGGTTCCCGGTACCATCCAGTATGCGCGGTCTTTCCATGAGCCTCCTTTAAATACTCTTGATCTGTCTGTTATCATAGACCTCATACCATCTCCTTTATTTCTTTTAGGATCAGACATATCAAATTGACCTCTTCCCCATTCTCCGAATTCTCCCCATTCTCCTTCGGCATACATTCCTGTTGTGTGTTTTTTAAAGAAGGCGTCGGGATATATAACACTACCATCGGCAAGTTGGAGCTGCCCATCGGGCATAATTAATGACCCGTCAGGCATCATTATATCACCGTCAGGGGTTCTTTCATGTCCGGTTGGCAAGATATAAGTCATATTTTGTATGTCTATTTTTACACCATTAGGTAACAAAATTTCATTTCCACCTGCAATTAAAGTTGCTCCTGGATAAATATCTCCTATATTTTCGGGAGTTAAATCATCTGCTCCAATAGGATCTCTAACCCTTCTCTCGTCAAATTCAACATCATATCTGTCTGGTTCGTTCCACCAGCCTTCTCCTCCTGTAGGGATAAGAGACTCCAAATCGCCATCTAGATAATTTCTGTTATCTGCCGTTGTATAATTTTCTCTGCTAAAACAAACTTCATCTCTGACAGGTTTACGTAGCATTTTACCTGTATAATCAAAATAATTTTCTGCTTCAGGTGTTAGTTCCAGGTCCCCTGTTCTCGGATCTTCTATTATTTGATAGTCTGTAAAGACATTTCCTCTGAAAGGTCTGAATTCATCCGTATCATCATAAGTAAGATGTCTGAATACATCCATTACCCATTCATTAACATTTCCTGCCATACAATACAGACCATATTCGTTGGGCCAGTATGAACGTACAGGAGCAGTAATATCTGCGGCATCATTTAAAAATCCTGCAACCCCCAT
>SLSH01000356.1 GCA_007130555.1 Bacteroidales bacterium | reverse complement strand
TAAATAAATTAATAATATCATTGCCAATAATAAAAATCATTAGTGAAAAAATAATTACCATGCCTATTATCTGAATCACCTCCATTGCTTTATCGGGTAATTTTCTGCGGATAATAGCCTCAATTCCCAGTATCATTACATGTCCTCCGTCTAAAGCTGGTATTGGTAATATGTTTACTAGAGCCAGAATCATAGAAATAATAGCAGTAAGATTCCAAAATTTAGGCCAATTCCATTCTCCTCCGAAAATTTTTGCAATTCCAATTGGTCCTGCAATATTTTCACTGGCTTTTTCTTTACCTTTAAAGATTAAGCTAAATCCTTTAATATTTGCGGTAAGGGATTGAAAAGCATCATTCCATCCATATTTCATTGCAGAAAAGAATGTATATTTTTCAAATTGATATTCAGGAGGAGTTGGCACAATACCTATTTTTCCTTCGGAATCAACCTGAATATTTATTGTGTCAATTGAAATATGTTTATCAATAATCATTGATACCGTATCATCTTTGTGTTTTAGAAGAGTTTCTCTTAAAGTTCCAAAGCTGTTTATTTTGATGGAATTTATTTCCAGAATTTTTGCACCTGCTGTTATACCTGCATTGTATGCATGGTATTTATCAATAACGCTCTCTATTACTAAAGGGTGGTTATGCAGGTCAATAAAAATAGGGTTTTTTCTTAAATAGCTGAATAAAGTATCCGGCATTTCCAGTTCAATTATTTCTCCTCCTCTGTTTACTGTGATATTTTTTGCAAAGAATATTTTCGGGGATGCAAAAACGTCTTCATATCTTATAATTTCTTTATTATCAATAGAGATAATTTTATCGCCGGACATAAAACCTAATTCTCTACCGTATTCATAGGCATATATTCCTTCCTGAACATTCTGAACGGGAAGGTATTTTTTTGTATAGCCGAGGTGTATAAATGTAAGTATAAGTATTGCGACAATTACATTCATTATTACACCTGCCGTCATAACGATAAGTTTTTGCCATGCAGGTTTCGACCTGAACTCCCATGGTTGCGGTTCACTTTTCAGTTGTTTTGTATCAAGAGATTCGTCAATCATACCAGATATTTTTATGTATCCTCCCAGTGGCAACCATCCGAAACCAAACTCGGTTTCTCCGTATTTTTTGCTCCATACTTTGTATCCCGCGTCAAAAAAGATGAAGAATTTTTCGACTCTAATACCAAAGGCTCTTGCAGCAATATAGTGTCCGAATTCATGAATAACTACTAAAAAAGAAAGAGCCAGTAGTAATTGTCCTGCCATTATTAGTCCGCTCATATTATTAAGTTTTTAGATATTTCTAACGCTTTTTTTCTTGCTATATTATCTGATTCAATGTAATCTGTTAAACCCGGATTGTTAATAATTTCAGATTTATTTAGAGTTTCTTCTATTATTACGGGTATATCATTAAATTTTATTTTTTCGGATAGGAATAAATTTACGCCGACTTCATTTGCGGCATTAAGGATACATGCGGCATTCCCTCCTGTTTTCAGTACGTCGTAAGCAAGTTTAAGGCATCTGAAAGTTTGCATATCAGGTTTTTCGAAGTTAAAATTCGGATAATCCGTAAATGAGAACCGTTTTTTTTCGGAATATGTTCTATTTGGATAATCAAAAGCATATTGTATCGGAATTCTCATATCGGGAATTCCAAGCTGGGCAATAATCGAGCCGTCAATAAACTCAACCATTGAATGAATAACTGATTGAGGATGAATAATAACTTCAATATTTTCGGGTTTTATACCAAAAAGCCAATATGCTTCAATCACTTCTAATCCTTTGTTCATCATACTTGCCGAGTCTATAGTAACTTTATTACCCATAGACCAGTTTGGATGATCCAATGCTTGTTTAAGTGTAACGGATTTTAAATATTCTGTATCCTTACCTCTAAACGGTCCTCCCGATGCGGTCAGGATTATTTTATAAATATTTTCAATTTTTTCGCCTGAAAGACATTGAAAAATTGCAGAATGTTCCGAATCGACAGGAATTATATGAGCATTATTATTTTTTAAAGTTTCAACAATTAATTTACCTGCAACTACCAATGTTTCTTTATTAGCCAGAGCAATTCTTTTTCCTGCTTTTATTGCTGATATTGTCGGCATTAATCCTGCGAATCCTACCATTGCGGTCAGAACAATATCAACATTATCCATTGAAGTTGCAAATAAGACAGATTCTTCTCCTGCAAAGACTTTAACAGGTAAGTCTTTGAGCATTTTTGACAGTTGCGTATATTTATTTTTATCTGCAATTACCACCATATTCGGTTCAAACTCTCTTGCCTGTTTTGCCAGTAATTCAATATTACTGTTTGCAACAAGTACTTCGACCTGATACAGAGCAGGATTATTTCTGACAATATCAAGAGCCTGAGTTCCTATTGATCCTGTAGATCCGAGTATTGCAATATTTTTTTTTACTTTCACAGAAAATCAATATATAATTCGGGATTTATAGGTTTACCGTCTTTCCATAACTCAAAATGTAAGTGTTTGCCTGAAGTAAGTTCTCCCGTGCCTCCATATACGGCAATAGCTTGCCCTGTATTCACGTCATCACCTACATCAACCAAAACAGATTTTACATGACGATAAACCGACAAAATATTATTCTGATGTTGAATGACTATAGTATAACCTGTTTCCACAGTAAAGTTTGAGATAACTACCGTTCCATTCATCACCGATTTTATAATGTCTTCATGTGCCGTTGCTATATCTGTTCCGAAGTGTTTGATTACAGGATTAAATTCTGATGTAACAATTCCTTTAATAGGAATAAAAAATTTAGGAAGAGTTTCGTTTTTTTTGCTAACTATAAATTGAGTCTGTATGGGTTTTTCCAGTCTGAAAGTTCTGGGGTCGTTAAATCTATCAACTTGTTCCCGGGTTAATCCTGTAATTGGCAAAACAAAATCTTCATCAATAGGTACATCATTAAATATAGCGTCTCTTAAAAAGTCTAAATATTGATTTCTTATTTCAAGTTCAATTAATAAGCTGTCTGTACGGATTGCGTTATCATATATAAGCATTTTTGTCTCTCTGTCTGGATAGCCGGGGATTAATTCTTTTAAAGGAGTGAATACTATAATAACGGCAATAATTATAAAAAATAATAAAAATATAGAAAACCCCGTGAATAAAAAACCAAGGCGATTGAATTTGTATTTTTTTACAATACCATAGCTTTTACTGTGATACAGAATAAGATGAAATTTTTTTCCAAGCCAGGCAGTAATTTTATTTTTTTTGTCGCTCATTAAATCATAAATTTATTTTTCAATTTACAAAGATATAAAAGTTAAGTGTTTTTTATCCTATATTTTTCGGATAATTATTTAATATTTATTAGTAATTAAAGTTTATAAAATATAAATAGAAATATATGCTATTGTTGATATGTTCTGAATAATTTATTTTTTCTAACATAATTTATCACTGCTGTCCGACTAAATTTCAACATTTTTTTGCCACAGAAGCACAAAAACACTAAATATCACTAAATCAAACTTTGTTTCGTGCGGATCCTGTGTTTTGGTGTTTTAATGGCAAATAGAAAAAACGACCCTATTCTATGGTTGATTGTTATGAATGCCACGCTTGTCAATGGTTTCAAAAGTTTTTTGTAAGTTTTTGTCGGGCAGCAATATGAATGTATATTCATATTATTATAACAATCCGTATGCAGAGGAAGATTTTTATACAATAACAGACTATTCCGGAATACAAAGTGTGAATAATGCTTTTATCGCAAGTGTTGAAGTAGATGGAGATGTTTTTTATTCAGGCCTTTTGGTTTTACCGGGTGAGTTGTTTCTGCATTTTTGTTGGGGAGAAGATGTAGGATTTGTAAGTTATGGTATAAGCTCTAAAATAAATTAATTTACTTGATTTTTACATCCGTATAAGAACAAGTATAAATATAATAATCATGCTTGTTTAAGCGTAAAAGCAATAGTTGTTCCGACATTAACGGAACTTCTGATGTTTATTGTTTGTTTATGGGCTTCGATAATGTGTTTTACGATTGCAAGTCCCAATCCTGTTCCTCCTGTATTAAGAGATCGGCTTTTATCAACTCTGTAAAATCTTTCAAATACTCTTGGCAAATCTTCTTCGGGTATTCCTATTCCGTTGTCGGTTACTTCAACGAGTAGATTTTTATCCATTTCAAAAAACTCAATTTTAATATTGCCATTTTCATTATTATAGTTGATGGCATTTATCAGTAAATTCGAAAAAACCTGACTTATCCGTTCTTTATCTGCAATAATATTTTTGTTTTCATTATAGTTTTTTATAACCTGAATATTAATTTTCTTTTCTTTAATTACATCTTCAAGATTTTCTATTACTTCGTGGCAAAGGTTAACGGGGTTAAATTCTTTTTGTTTTAATGATAATTGTCCTGACTCTAATTTTGAAATAGAATCCAAATCATTAACAATACCTATCATTCTGTTGATGTTTTTTTCAATTTTTTTCAGATATTTTTCATTTATATTTTCATCTTGTAATCCTCCTTCCAAAAGAGTAAGAGCATATCCCTGAATATTAAAAATCGGAGTTTTTAATTCATGAGCAACATTTCCGATAAATTCTTTTCGGTAATTAGCCATTTCGACTAATTTTTTGATTTCTTTACTTTGTTCTTCCGCCCATAAATTTACATCCTCATCAACTTGTTTTATCAGATCTTTGTTACGATTAAATTTCACGGTATCCAGACCTTTGCCTCTTTTTCTTTTTCTAATGGTTTTATAAATAAGTTTAATTCTGTTGTAAATGTATGAAAACAATAATATGCGAAGACAAATAAACGAAATAATAAATGAAAGTCCGGTAAATAGAAAAATATAATTCCAGTTAGCCTCCAGGTTAAATAAGGTGTCTACAATAAAAATAAAAAGAATTACTAAGCTGATAATCAGCAGAGAGAATATAAAAGCCAGATTTGTGGCACTATAGTTTTTCATAATTTAAATATTTTCAAATTTATAACCAATTCCTTTAAAAGTTGTTATATATTTACTTCCGATTTTTTTTCTTATTTCACGAATATGAACATCTATTGTTCTGTCTCCGACTATTACTTCATCTCCCCATACAGTATCATAAATTTCCTTGCGGGTAAAAGCTTTGTCGGGATTGGAGGCTAGTAAATGTAATAATTTGAATTCTTTTTTAGGGAATATGATTTTACGATTATTTATAATTACGGCATAATTGTCGGGGATAATTTTAAAAGATTTTATTTTTGGAAGATTAACATTTGTTTCATTTGTATTTAATCTTCTTAATAATGATTTGACTTTTTTAACAAGTATGTGTGGTTTAATGGGTTTGGTAATATAATCGTCTGCTCCCGCATCATATCCGGTAATTTGAGCAATATCTTCACCTCTGGCACTTAGAAAAACTATAATGATATTTTCCAAACCTTTAATAGCTCTGATTTTATTACAAGTTTCAAAACCATTCATTTTTGGCATCATAACATCGAGTATTATCAGTGCGGGTTTTACTTTTTTTGCTGTTTCTATTGCTTCTATTCCGTTATTTGCAGTATAAACTTTATAAGATTCTTTTATTAAATTATAAGAAATAAACTCCTGGATATCAGGCTCATCATCAACAAGTAATATTTTTATTTGATTGTTACCGGCCATTTGATTATTTATTAAATTAATTCAGGAGGATATTATAATAATATTTAAAGTCGTGTTTTATAAACAATAAATATTAATTTACAATTATTTTTACATTTATAATTTCATTCTCTTTTTCGTTATTATAGTTTACTCTTACAGTATATATGCCTGAAGTTAAATTGGAAACATTAAATTCAAATTTATTATGTCCTTTTATCAGGTTTTTATTTTCAAGTTTCATTTTTTCTCTGCCTAAAACATCAATTAATGATATTTCAGCCAGACCTGTTTTGTAAACATCAAATTCTACAAAGACAATGTCTTTTGCCGGATTTGGATAAACCTGAATTTTAAATAATTCGTGACCTGTTATTGAAGTAGTTCCGTCATAGATACAACGAACCGATAAAGCACGGGAATCGTGATTAGTTTGACGATTTACTCCTGTCTGAGTATGCCATATATGTCTTCTTATTCCGTCTTCCGACCACAAAAATGCTCCCTTGTAGGATGGGTCAGTTCCATGAAAACTACCATCTTCAATTCTTATTCCTGCTTGTTCTGCACTAAATCCTGATGAGTTCGTGCCACCACTTGTCCATGTAGCCAACTGGGACCCTACATTTCCCGAATCTCTCCATGCATCATTTTCATCGGCATCTGCCTGAGACATACCCAATTCCATTTCCAATATTTTCCAGTCATTATCAGAAGCCAGTTTCCAGCCTTCCGGACAAACATTTTTAGCTACAGAAAGTTGATAAAGAAATCCGAAAATTTCCGAAGAATGAGTAACGCAATCATTATTATAACAGCCACACCAACCTTCATCGCTACTGTTTACCCATGCTACTCCGGTACAACCGTTGTCATATTTAAGATTTTCTGCCAACCAGCACTGGTCACCTATTTGTACGGTTTGATAATTATGTCCTCCGTAATTGACAGTTTCTATTCCGGGACAAGGAGTGGCTTTAGTAACAAAGTTTCTCTGTAGTCCATAGTTTGTTCCTTCATTATTGGTTGCATAAGCACGAACATAGTAAGCAGTTGCGGGAGATAATCCAGTTATATTACTTGTAAATATGCCTGTTTCTGTGCCGTCAGAAGTTATTCCTTCATTATCTTGAATCGTAGGATTCTCTGTTTTACTCCAAACTACACCTCTTGCAGTAACAGCATAACCTCCGTCATCAGTAATATTTCCTCCGCTTACGGCAGTTGTTTGGGTTATTGAAGTAACCTCGTTAGTTGTAACTTTTAAACCTCCGCATTCTTCAATTTTTTGAGCAGTTTGGGTTATTAAATCAGGTAACATATCATATAAAACATTACCGGGGCAACTGGTTGACCCAACATCTTTATGTCCAATAATTCTGGGGAACGATATCCATGGGTTTCCGGAATCATTAGTAGGTAAATCGGCGTAACTCAAAGGGTCTATATCAAAATATTCAAACCACCATGCCATAAAATCCAAGCATATTTCTATTTGTTCGGGTGTTGGCAATGTAACATCAGTATTTCCAAGGTAACAAATTCCTACCGAATAATCATTCGGAGCTCCTGCATGAACTCCACGAACATTTACATAAGGTAAATCTACATTGTGTCGTCCCTGAAAGAATTTTCCATATTTATCAAAAAGATAATTGTACCCGATATCCCACCAGCCGTTAGTATTAACATGATAGTTCCAGTAACTGCGAACCACGGCATAGCTGTCCGTATATGTTTCGGGAGAGTAGCCGTAATGTACAATAATATGAGTAGGGTCAATAGGTCCGGGAGCATTAGGAGGATTATGACAATCTTCATAACTTCCGCACCAGTCGGAACGCGGAACTATTGGCGGAAACTCCAGACATGATTTGTTATCATATTCTTTATATTTGTAAGTTCTTTGCAAATCAACAGTTTCGCTTATATCCATTAATATTAAATGTACTTCGGATATTTCGACTCCGGCAGGAGGTTGTATTATGAAATTTAAAGAATCATGTAATAATTCATCCATACCGAATAATAAATCGGATTGATAAATATTTGTTATTGTATTTTCGGGATTTACATATCCTTCATCTTCCAGTATTTCTGTCCATCCTCTGCCGGGTTTATGTGCTCTGAAAAAAATATTAAAATCACTCGCGGATACTCCTTTTGTTTCGGTTGTCCATCCAATTGCGTAAGAAGTAAATTGCATGGGAGTTTGTAAAGTAAACTCATACCTTCCGGTCTTTGTAAGTTCAATCGGAGCATCTAATTTGTAACGAATTAAACTCGTATTGTCTGTTACATGTTTTGTAATTATCTCAAAATTTACCTGTGCAGAAATAAACAGACCACACATAAGCCATAAAGAAAGCAAAAGTGCTTTTTTCATATTTTTATAATTTTTATAAACAATAAATAAGATAATAAAATGACTGTATTATG
>SLSH01000059.1 GCA_007130555.1 Bacteroidales bacterium | reverse complement strand
TACTGAGACCGATGGAGGCGGAACAGCATTATTTGCAGGAGAAGATATAACAACAACACAAACGATTTATATTTTCAATGAAAGCAATACTGTTCCAAACTGTACCAACGAAAGCAGTTTTGATGTTACGATATATGATACTCCGCCGGTTGATATTCTTCCTGATGTAGCGGAGTGTGACAGTTATACTCTTCCGGTTTTAACAAACGGAGATTATTTTACCGAAACAAATGGTGGCGGAACACCAATGTTTGCAGATACGGTAATTATAACTTCTCAAACGATATATATTTATGCAGAAAGTAATACTACCCCAAATTGTACAAATGAAAGCAGTTTTGAACTGACAATTCATTATACTCCTCCTGTTGATGAGCTTGAAGATGTTTTTGCTTGCGACAGTTATTCTTTAGAGGAGTTAATATTTGGAAACTATTTTACGGAAACAGGAGGCGGAGGAATTCCAATGTTTGCAGATACAATACTTACAACTTCTCAAACAGTATATATTTATGTAGAAGATGATCATTGTCCTAATGAAAGTAGTTTTGATGTTACGATATATGATACTCCGCAGGTTGATGAATTTGAGGATGTGTTTACTTGTGACAGTTATTCTTTAGAGGAATTAACAAACGGAAATTATTTTACCGAACCAAACGGAGAAGGAACGGAATTGTTTGAAGGACATGAAATTACAAGTAACCAGACAATTTACATATATGCCGAAACCGGTACTGTTCCAAATTGCCCTAACGAAAGTAGTTTTGATGTTACAATATATGAAACTCCGCAGGTTGATGTTTTAGATGATGTAGCAGCTTGTGACCGCTATTTTCTTTCCGAATTAGAACACGGAAATTATTTTACCGAACCAAACGGTGGAGGAACTCCAATGTTTGCAGAAGGAAGTATTTCCGAAACACAAACAATATATATATATGCAGAAAGCGGGACAGAGCCAAATTGTACAAATGAAAGCAGTTTTGGTGTTACTATTTATTATACTCCGCCTGTAGATGCACCTCCGGACATTGAATATTGCGATAGTTATATATTAGAATCATTAACAAACGGAAGTTACTTTACCGAGCCTGACGGAGAGGGGGAAGAATTATTTGAAGGACATGAAATTTTCGAGTCTCAGACAATTTATATTTATGCCGAAAGCGGAACAGAGCCAAATTGCATTGACGAAAGGAGTTTTGATATTACAATATATCAAACTCCGGATGCAACAATTACTCCCGCAGGACCGTTTTGTTCAAACGATTCTATAGTTTCTCTTACCGCTGCCACTTCCGGAGGAATATGGTCAGGGCAAGGAATTACAGGTAGTGTAGCGGGAATTTTCAGCCCTGTATCGGCAGGACCGGGAGAACATGAAATTACTTACGAAGTTACAGAAAATATATGTACCAATTCCGATACAATTACAATTATTGTTTATGAATTACCAGATGTAAGCATTACTCCGGTTAGCCCGTTATGCTCTGATGATCCTGAAATTACTCTTGTAGTTGCTACTACGGGAGGAACATGGTCAGGACCGGGAATTATTGATGAAAATGCAGGAATTTTTGACCCCGCTACTGCGGTACCAGGACCTAATGTCGTAACATATAATGTTAGTGATGATAATTGTACTGCTTCCAATCAAATTACAATTATTGTTTATCCTACACCCGATGCAACAATAACTCCAGCAGGACCGTTTTGTATTATAGACCCGCAAGTGAATCTTTCTGCCGCTACTTCAGGTGGAATATGGTCGGGACAAGGAATTACGGATACAATTACAGGAACTTTTAATCCTGAAGTAGCAGGAGTAGGAAATCATATAATTTCTTATGAAATTACAGGAAATATTTGTACAGGTATAGATCAAATTACTATTGTAGTAGTAGACGAGTTTGATGCAACTATAACGCCTGTAGGCCCATTCTGTTATGAAAACTTTTCCGTTAATTTAAATGCTGCAACAGAGGGAGGATTATGGTTCGGACCGGGAGTAAGTGATGAAGGAGTGCTAAATATTTATGAAGCAGGAGTAGGAATACACGAAATTATATATACTATCCAGGGACTTTGCGGAGATACCGATATTATTACGGTTACAATTAATCCGTCTGATATAGATGCAACATTTATAACTACAGAACCATCATGTTATGGTCATAATGACGCATACATTGATGTTACTGTAACCGGAGGAACTCCGCCTTATGTCTTTGTGCTGGATGATAGAGAATTCCTCGGTGTGGAATATATCTCAGGATTAAGTGCAGGAGAATATACCATATTAATTGTTGATGTAAATAATTGTAGCAGAGAATTTTCAGTAGAAATTGACGGAAGTACGGATGACTGCATAAAAATTCCTAATGCATTCACTCCTAACGGAGACGGAATTAATGACGAATGGCTAATCGAAAATTTAAACGCCTTCCCCGATTTTAATCTGCAAATATATAATAGATGGGGACAGGAAGTTTTTACTGCACGACACGGGGATGAACCATGGGACGGAACATATAATAATAGACAATTACCTTCCGGACCTTATATGTATATACTTAATTTAGGCAAAGAAATAGATTCTGTTGTAGGAATAGTAACAATTGCTAGATAATATTATAATTTATTTCGTTACAAATTTTTATTAAATAATATTTTTTATAATCTTTGCATTAATTTAATTTGTATTTTTGAATTGATTTTTAATTTGAGATAACTGTAATGAAACCAATGATACCTCCTGTAAAAAGGGATTTATTAATATCAGAACTGACAAAAGATAAACTGCTCAGAAAATCAAACTTCGGAGATACGGAAATTTATGTATTCTCGCATAAAGACTCGCCAAATTTATTAAAAGAAATGGGAAGATTAAGAGAACTTGCATTTCGTACTGCAGGCGGAGGAACAGGAGAAGAAATAGATATAGATAAATACGATACTGCTGATGACCCTTATTTACAACTGATTGTATGGGACCCTGAAGAACAGGAAATTATCGGGGGATACAGATTTATTGTGGTAGAACCTATTCTAGATGATTATAAAAATAAACTTGCTACCGCTAATCTATTTAACTTTTCTGAAGATTTTTTAAATAATTATTTGCCTTATACAATTGAACTTGGAAGATCATTTGTACAACCTGCATATCAACACGGAAATAATAAAAGAAAAGGTATGTATGCACTTGATAACTTATGGGACGGACTAGGGGCACTGACAATTGAATATCCGAAAACAAAGTATTATTTCGGCAAAGTTACAATGTATAAACAATTTGATATAGATGCAAGAAACTATTTATTAAGCTTTCTTAAAATATATTTTGAAGATGAAAACAATCTTATTGAAGCTAAAAAACCCATTATTATTGATTTTAAAGATTATACAAATAAATTCTCCGGTAAAAATTATAAAAAAGATTTTAAAAAATTATCAAAAATCATAAAAGAAAAAGGTGAACGAATCCCTCCTCTTGTAAATGCATATATGAACCTGTCTCCCTCAATGATATGCTTTGATACCGTCCAAAACGACTTTTTCGGAGGTGTCGAAGAAACAGCAATAATTATAAATATTGACGATATTTATAAATCTAAAATGGAAAGGCATATTAAATCATATAAAAGTATTATTAATTTAAATAAACTTTTTCAGGGTAGAACAAGAAAATAGTATTATATGAAAAAAAACTTTCTATTAATAACTTTAATAATCATTTCCGTAAATATTGAGGCAAATAAACCTCCGCCAGAGATACCACCGGGAACGGTTCGTGTCGGCGAAAACATATATTTTGACACAGGAGAAATAAGAAATCACGATTATAGAGAATATCTTTATTGGTTACGTATTTTTCAGGATGACACAGATAAATACTATTCGGCTTTGCCTGATACAACTGTTTGGCAAACCAGTGATACAAGTCTAAATCCTTTAGTATTATTGTATCTCAGACATCCTGACTTTCAGCTTTATCCTGTTGTGGGGGTTTCTTACCGGCAGGCTGTGGAATATTGCAATTGGAGAAGTGACAGGGTAAACGAATTAAAGTATATGAAAGATAATGATATTAGACATTATTATCCGATAGATATGGAAATTGTAACAGAAGTTTATAAGTACAGACTGCCTTCCAAAAAAGAATGGGAGCAAGTAGCAAATGTCGGTTATTCAAAAAAAACCGAAAGAAAGATGAACAGAAGAAAATATATAAATCAAAACAGGCATAATTTTGCAAGCCAACCGCATACTTATGAATTAGAAAATAGTGAAAAATATTATAGTATTGATATTACAGCTCCTGCAAAATCTCACTTCCCTAATGAACTTGGTATATATAATTTATTTGGAAATGTTGCCGAAATGGTTGCCGAAGAAGGTATTGCAAAAGGAGGTTCATTTATTCATAATGCCGAAGATGTTGATGTTGAAAAAGATTTCTTTTATGATGCTCCTGTAAAATGGCTTGGTTTCAGATGCGTTTGCGAAATATCTCAATAAAAAACAGACTATTTCATTTATTTTTGCTAAATTTACAGTTTAATTACATTCATATCTATTCAGGTATTTAAAATCAAAAAAAATGAAAAAGTACAACATAGGCATAGCTTTAGGTGGTGGAGGAACAAGAGGCTTTGCTCATCTCGGAGTACTGAAAGCTTTAAACGAAAAAAAAATATATCCTGATATTATATCGGGAACAAGTGCAGGAGCGATTGCAGGTGCATTTATCGCATCAGGGAAAACGCCCGAAGAGACTTTCGAAATTTTTAAAAATAAAAGATTTGCCGATTATACAAGACTAAGACTGCCTGTTTCGGGTTTTTTCGGAATCGAAAAATTAAAGAAAATTTTAAGAGAAAATATTAAATTCAAATATTTGGAAGAGTTAAAAATCCCCCTGTTTGTTACTATTACTAATATTACTAAAGGAGAAGTTGAATACATAAATAAAGGACCTTTAAATAAAATTATTATTGCATCGTCATCAATACCGGTATTATTTTCTCCTGTTAATATAAAAAATAATCTATATGTTGACGGAGGTTTATTGGATAATATCCCTGTAAAACCTTTGGTAAGAAGATGCGAGAAAATTATTGCCGTAAATATTCATCCTGTCGAAACATCGGGTAAACTTGATAATTTAATCAGAATATCCGCAAGAACATTCCAATTAAGCCTCAATTCAAATATTAAATATGTAAAATCTAAAGCAGATTTATATATAGAACCAAAAGGAATTCAAAAATTTAATATTTTAGATGTAAAAAAACCTAAAGAATTATATGAATTGGGATATAATTATGTTAAAAATTTAAAGATTGATTTGTAATTCTTTAATTTTTTAACCAGTTTATTATATCATTCCCCGTAAAATTATAGGTCCCGGTTTGATTTACCAAAACACCGTCTTCAATCCAAAAGAATGTTGGAAGTCTCCCTCCAGTGTAATATACCATCGGCTGGGCTTTTATATTACTATATGGGATGTCCCTGGTTTTTGTTTGAAAATGAAATTCTTTAATACCTTCATCATCTCCATTAATAAAAAAATACAAAGGTAAATTTTTAATGGAATTATTTATAACACTAAGTCTGTATCCCGCTACAACACATTGTTTACACGAAGTGCTTAAAAAAACCAAAATCCATTTCCCTTCCTTTAGATTTACTTCGGGTTCTTCGGTATCGGGATTATTATATATCAAATCAAAGTTCAATGCATAATTAATTTGTCCGGGAACAGGGAAATCACTCCTGAGAATAATCGGGGCAGAAACAAAAGAAGCAACTATCGAAATTATACCTATAGATATTAGCGTTATCAATGAAAATCTCCATTTGTTTATTGAACTTAACCTTAGTGATATTAAAAGAAGTATTATAAGAATTATATTTTTTAAGACAGATTCAAACGGAGTCATAAAAAATAACATCCCAAAACAATTACAGTTGTCCTGATTTCCTTGCGTTAAAAGTATAATTAATAGATATACTGTAAAAATTAAAAGTGTTGCAAGACTCACTTTAATAATTAAACGAGGATATAGTCCTGTTATTAAAACAATTCCTAGAAATAATTCAAAAGCAATAAGTAATCGTGCCACAAAAGGTGCAAGAGCCCAACTCATCAAACCGGTTTCTACTATTGCTATCTCTAAAATTTCGGCAGGAAATAATTTAACTATTGCCGAAAAAATAAAAATCAATCCGACAATAAGTCTGAGGCTGATACAAAATATTTTTTTATTCATAAAACAATGAAAAAAGGCTATCTCAGTAAAAAGACAGCCTTTTGTCAGGATTAAAGATTATTTTAATTTACAACTGGCACTATCTCCATGAAGAGATTTCATTGTTTCTTCAAAATCATCACAAGATTCTTCTGCATACTTTTTAGTCCCTTCATAAACAACTTCTGATGTTTTTTCTACATTACCTTCACCATAAACAAAACCCGTGTAAGTGCATTCACATGTATATTCTTTTTTACAAGAAGCAAAAGCTAAAACAAATGATAATGCCACGATAATAACAAATACTTTTTTCATAATAATAAATTTTAACAATTAATAAATAGTATAATACATTTTCTTATATTAAGAAAAATAGATGCAAATATAATTTAATTTATTAAAATATATTATAACATATTTTTATAACATATTTTTTACTATTTTTGTTAATTAGGATTGTTAATTATTTTTATTAATGAAGATTAAAAAATTATTATTCATATTATTCGGATTTATTTCCTTGTTTCTGGGAATTCTCGGAATTGTTTTGCCGGGACTGCCTACTACGCCTTTTCTTTTATTAACGGCATGGCTGTTTGTAAGAAGCTCGGACAGATTGTATAACTGGCTGATTGAACATCGGATATTCGGCTCATATATTAAAAATTTTCAAAAAGGAATGAGTCTCAGAACAAAAATTATTTCCATTGCAATTATGTGGACAATGATATTTGTATCGGTTTTCTTTTTTATAAATAATTTTACCGTACAAATAATTGTTATTATAATGGGAGTTGTCGGAACTTTTGTGATGTCATTCATTAAACAACCCGAAGGCGATAAAATATTATTCGGTAAAATGGTAAGGAAATTTCAGAAAATACATAAAAGTATTTTTGCTCAAAATATTACAAAATAGAACGAAATTAAAATGATTTATTAATTATAACAATATATAATGCAGATTTCTGTCGGATATGGTAATATCAAAAAAACATCTGGGACAACACTTTTTATTCGATAAAAATATTGCATTAAAAATTGTTAATAGCCTTAAAAACAATAACAAATATCCTGTTCTTGAAATCGGACCGGGTAAAGGCATTTTAACAGACTATCTTATTAAATGTTTTGACGATTTGTATCTAATCGAGATAGATACAGAGTCTGTGTCGTTTTTAAATGAAAAATATCCCGAGAATTTGTTTAATTTAATTAATGCGGATTTTTTAAAACTCGATTTACAGGAAACACTGAAAAATAATGAATTTTGCATTATAGGAAACTTACCATACAATATTTCAAGTCAAATATTTTTTAAAATTTTAGATAATAAAAAATATATCCCCGAAGTAGTTTGTATGATACAAAAAGAAGTAGCAGAACGAATTTTCTCAAAACACGGTACAAAAAGTTACGGAATTTTAAGTGTTTTAATACAGTTATTCTATAAAACAGAGTACTTGTTTACAGTTAATGAAACGGTTTTTACTCCCAGACCAAAGGTAAAATCAGGAGTAATTCGTCTGGAAAGATACAGAAACACTATCCCCGGTATTGACGAAAAAGAATTACTCGGTATCGTTAAAACAGCATTTAATCAACGCCGCAAAGTTTTAAGAAATTCGTTAAAAAATATAATTCCCGAGGATATTATTACTGAAAATCAAGCCGTTTTCAAATTAAGACCGGAACAACTTTCTCCTGAAGATTTTGTTGATTTAGTCAGATTAACGAAGTAGGGTTTTAATATGATTACAAGTGTTCCTCTGAAGAGTAATTTTAAAATAGTGAATATAAAATTTTACTACTACCAATACTTCTCAAATCAAAAATTGTTAAGAGCAGGTACGGAGTACCGCAACATTTGTAATTATAAACGCAAAAACAATACTAAGGTACAGCGTACCGTGATATTAAAATTTTGATGAACTAATGGATAATTT
>SLSH01000072.1 GCA_007130555.1 Bacteroidales bacterium | reverse complement strand
TGGCACACTTGTCAAAGGGTTTTAAAAGTTTTTGTAAATTTTTATCGGACAATAATGAAAAACAATATAATAATATTTTTATTTACTAAAGTTTCGCACTTATTTATTTTGTTGTTATTAAACTCTCAGATGCTTATACAATAATTAAACCGTTCCGACAAGATATAGTTATATTATTAAAATCTTACTATAAGTAATTGTAATATATATTTAAATTACAATGTTAAGTCGGAACACCGCTTTATATTACAGAAGTAAAAAATATCGGATATTTTATATCTGACACCTGTTTTGATTTTTGCAACACCCATTTTGTAAAGTTATCCCGCATAAATAAAGGTTTTCAAAGCTTTTATTGTTAATGTGCGAAAGATAGGAAAATATCGGATATTTTATATCTGACAAGCAAATTCGACAGATTTCTCCTCCCACGCCTAAACGTCGTGGTCGTCGAAATGACACGATTGGTGGTGTGTGTAGTCGGCGACGTCGGGCAAATCGGTATATTTAGAGCATTGCGAAACGTCGCCGACTATATGCCGCTATTTTGACAGTTCATTTCGACCCCTGACACAAAAGCACTGCTTTTGCGGGGGAGAAATCTGTCGAAAACATAGTCATCTGATAGTCAACGCTATAAGATGTTTGGTGTATCTGCGAAACTTCAGTTATTTATTTTTACCTTTATGCAAAAAGCATTAAAATAGTTAACTATACAATCCTCCGTTAACAGAGATTACTTCGCCTGTTATATATGAAGATTTTTCCGATGCCAAAAAGCTTACTGCTTCAGCGACTTCTTCGACTGTTCCGAATCTGTTAAGAGGGATTATTTTTTTTAATTCTTCTTCAGGCATATGTTCTATCATATCTGTTTTGATAAATCCCGGTGCTACGGCATTTACCCTGACTTTTTTCTTCCCTATTTCCATTGCCAGAGATTTTGTTGCCGCAATTAATGCTCCTTTTGAGGCTGCATAATTTACTTGTCCCGGCTGTCCTTTTTGTCCTGACAGAGAAACAATATTAACTATTCTGCCATTTTTTTTGATTAACATATTTTGCAATAGAAGTTTGGTAACGTAAAAGAAGCTGTGCAAGTTGGTTGAAATAACCGAATTCCAGTCTTCATCGGGCATAAACACCATAAGATTATCGCGGATAATACCTGCATTATTTATCAGAACTTCCAGATGTTTATCAGGATTTTGTTCCATCCAGTTTCCAAGATTTTGATTAACATCGTCGGGGTTTCCCACATCAAATTTCAATAATTCTCCGTTACCGCCGTTATTTTTAATTACAGAAAGGGTATTTTCGGCTTCGGTTTTATTTGATTTATAATTTACAATAACATAATAACCGTCTTCTGCGAGTTTTACGCAAACCGCTTTTCCTATTCCTCTAGATCCTCCTGTTACTAGTGCATATTTTTTCATAAAAATATATTTTTAAATTATTTTAATATCATTTTCAGATAAATAATCACATACTTTCCGGATTTCTTCGTACTTTGGTGTATCTTCAATAAAAACGGGAACGATTTCTCTTAATTCATGATATATTTTTTTAGTACAATCAGATAAATTCCCTGCAATTTTCAAATAGTCCACTGCCTGTATTAATGCTATCATTTCTATTGCCTGTACCTGATAAGCATTATCAATAACCGTTTTGGTAATTAAAGCAGCATTAGTTCCCATACTTACTATATCCTGATTATCATTATTAGTCGGAATACTATGAATATACATGGGGTTTGACAGCATTTGATTTTCTGCCACTGTTGATGTAGCTGTAAATTGAAGTCCCTGCATACCGAGATTATATCCTAATTTTCCGAGGTTAACAAATGGCGGAAGTAATTCATTCAGTTTAGAATTACATAAAAATGCGAGATGTCTTTCGGACAACATAGACATTTTTGCTATTGCCAATTTTAGCTTATCCATTTCCATTGCAATATAATCTCCGTGAAAATTTCCTCCATGATAAACACTTCCTTTTTTATAATCAATAATAGGATTATCGCTTACAGAATTTAATTCTTTTTCTATTACCTCGCAAGCGTAAAAAATCGTATCATAAATAGGTCCCAAAACTTGTGGTATGCACCTCAAAGAGTAATGTTCCTGTACTTTTCTGTTGATTAGGATTTCTTCGTTCTGATTGTCATTATTATTATAAAAATAATCATCTCTTCTTGAAATCAACTTGCTTGATTTAAGGATTTTAATAAGTTCATCTGCGATATAATTCTGACCTCTGTGTTGTTTTACCCGATTAAGTTCTTCGGAAAAATAATCATCAAATGAACTTACAATTTCGTTTATAAGTGCAGATGCACATATTGACCAATTTAACAGTTTTCTGGATTTTAAGATATTTATTGCTGCAATACCTGTCATTACTGAAGTTCCGTTTAGCAATGACAGTCCTTCTCTGATTTTTACTTGAATCGGATTTAATTCTAATTCTTCGAACACTTCTTTTGTAGGTCTTAATTTACCTTGATAAGTTACTAATCCTTCTCCTATCAGAACAAGAGCCATATGAGAAAGTTGCACCAAATCGCCACTGGCACCAACTCCGCCATGCTGAGGTATATACGGATAAACATCTTTATTAATCAGTTCTTTTAACAGTAAAATAGTTGAGGAATGAATGCCTGAGTAACCTTTTAATATAGTACATAATCTAATAAGCATTGCAGATTTAACATCAGGCTCGTCCAGTTTTTCTCCGGCACCTGCCGAATGACTTCTGATTAAATTATACTGCAAATTGATTTGTTCATTTTTTCCGATTTTATATTGTGCCATCGGTCCAAATCCCGTGTTTATACCATAAATTACTTTATCTTTAATAAACTCATACAAAAAATCAAAACTATTCTCTACATGTTTAAGGCTGTCTTCTTTAATTTCAATTTTCTCGTTATTAAGAACTATTGCATTTAAATCATCAATTGTTATATTATCAAAAGAGCCTATAGTTATCATCCTGCTATTAAATTATCTTAAAAATTACTATTTCGAAAATTAAAAAAACAAAAGTAACAAAAATTTTATCCCCAACAAAAACATAATTTATTATGAGAAATACTGAATATTAAGACGAACTTAAGCACTTTGAGAGCAATATAAGGCTATGCTGTGCTTCTTTGTAGTGATTATATATCAAAATATTATTTAACTCTTTTTTATTATTTCTTAAAGAAATTTCATCGGGTATTTTATTATTTGTCATTAAGTTATGTCCCATCATAACTGCAAATGCTGACGAAGTTGGATATTCCCCGACTAGATTTTTATAAGTTAATATTGTTTGTTTTGTAAATAATTCGTCAATAATATTATCATACCGGAAATCAGTTTTAATATTTCCGTTATATCCTGTAATTACGGCATCAATGTTATCAATTTCCAGATTATTTTTACCAATAAATTCTTTAATTATTTTTTTGATTTCCTTTTTTTCGGGATATGTAATTGTGTGAATGTCTTCGATACAAATACTTCCTTTTGTTTTTTGTGAATTTAGAATAAACATAACGGAACCTTCTCCACAAACTGTTCCTTCTGTTTTTGAATTGATTAATTCATTGGAATAACATTCGGTTTTTTTAAATTGTTCTGCAGAATTTTCAATATTAAAATTATAATCCGAAATTTCTTCAACACCTCCTACAAGCAGGATATCTGCTTTGTTTTCTTCAAACAGCATTTTTGCGTCAATTAAAGCATTTTCAAATGCCAGTCCTTTATTCACATGAGTAATATTATAATTATTATTTCCATTAATCAGGGCTAAATAGCCCGACAATGCATTAGGAGTGCTTTGAACAAAATTTGTAGGAGTTAAAGTACCTTCGTCATAATCTACAATTTGATTTAAAAACTTGATACAGTCTTCGAGTCCGCCTTCTGAAGTTCCGATAATAATACCGTCAACCAATCCGTATTTTTGTAATAAGGGGACTCCGCATCCTATTCCCATTCGTAAAGCCTTGCCCATTCTTCTTAACAGATTAAGCTTAATAATTCCCGTATAATCGGGTTCTATGGATAATAATTTATTTCCGAAATATGTTTTGATATCACTTAAATAGTGAGTGTTATTATATGTATTTTGTGGCGATATGGCTAAAAAATCTTTGATAATCATATTATGTTCTTTCAAATATTAATGAAGTACAATTCCCGCTGAAACCGTATGAGTTCGACATTACACTATTTATTTTTTTATTATCGGTAAACTCTGTAATAGGCTGTATATCAAATTCTTTCATAGGAGTTTTTAAATTCAGATTGGGATATAATTCTCCGTAAAATATACTAAAAACAGAAAAAATTGCTTCAATAACTCCTGCTGCACCGAGGGTATGTCCTGTGAATGATTTAGTTGAACTAAAAGGCGGGACTTTCCCAAAAACATCTTTAAATCCCGTAAGTTCTACAAAATCATTATTCAAAGTTCCTGTGCCATGAGCATTGATATAGTCAATTTTTTCGGGAGAGATACCTGCAATTTCGAGAGCTTCATTAATTGCGATTTTAATTCCTTTCGCATTTTCGGACATTGATGAAGTATGAAACGCATCATTTGAATTTCCGTATCCTGTAAATTTTGCATAAGTATTTTTATTTTTAATTATGCTTTCGGCTTCAAGAACAATATACCCTGCTCCTTCTCCAATATTCAGTCCTTTTCTGTTTTCGTCAAAAGGTCTGCATTTTTCATCCGATAATATTTGCAACGAATTAAAACCATTAGCGGTATATTTTGACAAGCTATCTACACCTCCGACAATTGCACGTTTTGCTCTTCCTGATTTTATTAATCTGGCTCCGTATAATATTGAATTTGCAGAAGATGAGCATGCTGAATTTATTGTATTTACCAAGCCTTTGATTTTGTATTTTTTACAGATTTTTAAAGTATGTGCAGAACAGCTGTATGATTCAAGAAATTCTTTTGTTTCCGATTTTAAGTTTGAATCGTCGTACAATCGGTTAGTTAAGCACATTCCTCCTACTGTGCTTGCAGAGATAAAAGCCGTGTCGTTCGAAGCAATTTCTTTTTCAGTAAGCCCTGCATCAATAACAGCATCATCAAAAGCTTTAATAGCAAGTAAATCTGTACGTGTTAATCCTTTAATATCTTTAATGTTCTGAACAGACATAATAGTTTCGTTATCAAGATTAACTTCGCCAAAAACAAAATTTTCAGTAAATTTTGATTCAAACAGAATCGTTTTTTTCAATCCTGACGAACTTCTTCTTAAAGAGTTTAGATTTTCATTTTTATTATTTCCGATAGGGCTTATACAGCCGATGCCTGTAATATATATATTCAATTTTACTTTTTTTTAATTATTATTTTTAGCATGAATAATATAATCTGCCATACTATCTATAGTTGCCAATACTTTTCTGCCATCAGCAGGATTAGTAATTTTAATTCCGAATTCTCTTTCAAGCATAACAATCAGCTCTAACGAATCAATTGAATCCAGTTCGAGTCCTTCTCCGAATAATGGCATATCGTCCATTATTGTTTCCGGCGAGTATCCAATAATATTAAGATATTTTATCAGATGTACTTTTAAATCATACTTTAATTTATTCTTATCCATTTATTATTATTTTAAATTTAATTTTGATAATTTTCTAAAAGCTTTTTTTTCTACATTATAAATCTCGTATAATATTTCAGAAATTTCGTTAAAATCCTTTTGTTCTGTTGTTTTTCCCCGATACACTCCTGCCATTTTTACTGCGGAAGTTCTCCACAAATCCCCTGCTTTAGTAAACTCGTCTGACGCTTTGATTAATTCGGTATTTTCGAAATATTCGGATGCCTGTTGCAAAAATGCGGCATAAATAAACCTGAATCCTCCGCCTCCTGTTCCTATTTCTTCTTGCATTCTTACAATATGTCCCAGATATTGTCCTGCTTTTTGAATACCGATTTTATCTCTCCATTTTTTAATCCTGTTTCCTGTATATTTTATTCCGCTTACTCCTCCAAAATTACCGGGGATATACAACATATCCCGGACATTTCGATTAATACCTTTAATAATAGCCTCTTTTATCCTGTCGTTATGTATTACATTATTTTTTCTGACGTAATATAAATGTCCTTTGGGAGCATAAAAACCTTTGGCAAATCTGACTTTATTTAATTCCTGAGAACTAAGTTCTGTAGGATTTTCCATAATGGTATCACTAACAAAATATTTATCTCCGTTTTTACCATATACAATTATATTATGTGCATTAAAATGAAATCTATACTCTACCGGCAAGTATGATAAGTTAAACACCCCTACCTGGCATCCCACATAAATATTTTTTTCAAGTAAATTATCCAGATACTCTTTTGCCATACTTTCATTTCTGAATTTCCTGGCTTCATACTCAACATTCAGATATTTACAAGTTTGTTTAAATATTCTTCCGGGCAGTGTTCTGAAAGAAATTGCAGGTCCTTTATTAAATTTAAAAAAAGGGAGATGAATATAGAATAATCCTGAGCCAATTCCAAAAGCCATTGGCTCATTAATAAAATCCACACCGCTGCATTTAAGCAACTTAACAACTACACCGTTTTCGCAATGTGCCGATTGTATATGTTCAAATTCTTTTTGCATTAGTATTCAAAGTTTTTTATTTCATCAACACCAATATTAAATGCATCGGCATATTTTTTAAGTTTTTTATCATTAAGTTTTTTAAAAACCGCGGGTTTAAAATGTTGTTTAATTCTGAACTTAAAAAAACCTGTATATTTACTTAACAAATTTAAATCCATAAGGTTTTTTATCATTAAATAATACAGAGGGCTTTTCTGTCCCAAAACTACCTGTTCTTTTGCAATAATTACATTTTCATTAATTTTCTCCCATGCACTATTGAGTGCACCTACTTTAACTTCCCATCCTGTACTTAGTTCGGTGCAATACCTTCCATCATTATCTTTCACATAACATAATTCGCGTGTAGTATCGCTTAATGCGCTTTTATCCTGAGGAAGTTCATTATGTTTCATAAAAATACAATATTAACAAACACTTAATAAACAAAAGCCGTAAGAAAAACGAGCACTTTCGGGCACTGCTAATAAAATTTTTTCAGATTTTTTAAGTTTATTATTATTAAATAATTCTTCCAACATAATATATATTGATCCTGCACCGACATTTCCTGTTGTTTTAAGATTTATAAACCACTTATCATAAGGAATTGAAATATTATTTTTTACAAGAACATCATAAATTTTATTTTTAAAAAAATAGCTTGAAATATGTGGTAAAAACCAGTCAATTTCATTTATATCAATTTTTTTATTTTCCAGCAGACCTTTAAGCATATTAAAACCCTGTTCAACAATATTTTCGCTTAATAATTTAACATCCTGCTTTATACTTAAAACTGATTTTTGAGCAATTTCCTGCATATTCATATTATGATAACTTATAATATTTCCGTCTTCAAGTTTTTCGGCACCCATATACATGCATGTTTCCAATTTATTTGCAAAAGAACATAATTCTATCCATTCGATTTTTAAAGAAATATTATTATCATTTTTTTTATTTTCTATCAAAAATGCTCCAGCCCCATCCGACAACATCCAACGTAAAAAATCTTTTTCAAAACTCAGATAAGGATTTTGTTCGACAGATTCCAAATATAATATTTCTTCTTCAAAGTTTTCTGCTTTCATTATCGGAGACATTCTTTCGGAACCACAACATACAGTCTTTTCTTTTTCTCCTGATTTTACGGATAAAAACGCGTGTTTAAATGAATGTATTCCTGCACAACAACCACCCGAATGTGAAACAACTTCAATATTAGAAGTCTCGGGAAGCAGTCCGTGAACCATTACCGCATGAGACGGCAATAACTGATCGGGACTTGTGGTTCCGCATGCAAGCAAGTCTATTTTTCTTAATTCGTCAGGTTGTTTTTCAAACAACTTCTTTATTGCCGAAGCCGATAAATCAGCATTTGTATGAGTAATATTTCCTTGCAAATCAATGGAATAATACCTTTTCTCTATTCCATTATTTCTCAAAATAATATTTTTTGATTTTGATTTCTTTCCGTTCATGACTCCCAAATACTTCTCTATATCATCATTTGATACCGGCTTATTTGGAAAAAATACTGAAATTCTATTTATGTAAACATCTTTCATTAAAATTATTCAAATACAATTTTGTAATATCCTGTCAAAATTATTTTTTAAAAAGTGTTACAAAAATAAAATAAAATTATTATTTAAAAACATTTCTAAAACTTATTATTATAAATAAGAGTTTTATTATTATTT
>SLSH01000032.1 GCA_007130555.1 Bacteroidales bacterium | reverse complement strand
ATTAATTTAAAAAAATAATATTATGAATTTTGAATTTTCAGAAGAACAAATTATGATACGTCAGGCGGCGAAAGATTTTGCCGAAAGAGAATTACTTCCGGGCGTTATTGAACGTGATGAAAAAGCTACTTTCCCGACAGAACAGATAAAAATGCTTGCCGAATTGGGATTTTTGGGTATGATGACTGACCCAAAATATGACGGTGGCGGTATGGATACAATATCATATGTATTGGCAATGGAAGAAATATCAAAAATAGAACCTTCGGTAGCCGTAGTTATGTCTGTTTGTAATTCGCTTGTAAATTGGGGTATAGAAACATACGGAAATGAAGAACAAAAAGAAAAATACTTAAAACCACTTGCAAGAGGCGAAAAAATTGGTGCATTTTTACTGTCCGAACCCGAAGCCGGCTCTGATGCAACTTCTCAAAGAACAACAGCAGAAGATAAAGGCGACCATTATTTGCTAAACGGAACAAAAAACTGGATAACAAATGCCGATTCCGCATCAACTTATCTTGTGATTGCACAAACAAATCCCGAATTAAAGCATAAGGGAATTAATGTGTTTATCGTTGAAAAAGACTGGAAAGGCATAACTTTAGGTCCTCACGAAAATAAAATGGGAATGAGAAGTTCCGATACACACTCTGTTATGTTTGCAGATGTAAAAGTACCGAAAGAAAACAGAATCGGTGATGACGGATTCGGATTTGCTTTTGCAATGAAAACTCTTGACGGAGGAAGAATCGGCATAGCCTCTCAGGCTCTCGGAATTGCGTCAGGAGCTCTTGAGTTGGCAGTAAAATACTCCACAGAAAGAAAAGCTTTCGGGACTGAAATTTGCAACCATCAGGCTATTGCCTTTAAACTTGCTGATATGGCTGTAAA
Organism: Bacteroidales bacterium; assembly: GCA_007130555.1. Lineage (GTDB taxonomy): Bacteria > Bacteroidota > Bacteroidia > Bacteroidales > ML635J-15 > SLSH01. Next base: position 7,478 of record SLSH01000032.1, on the reverse strand, counting down.
AATTGAAAATGCAAGAAATCTTTGCCTTAAAGCTGCATGGGAAAAAGACACAAATAAACCTTATGCTATTACAAGTGCAATGGCTAAGCAATATTGTGCAGATATCGCAATGGAAGTTACTACAGAAGCAGTTCAAATACATGGAGGATACGGTTATGTAAGAGAATATCACGTAGAAAGACTTATGCGTGATGCAAAACTTACTCAAATTTACGAAGGAACATCTGAAATTCAGAAAATCGTAATTTCCAGAGCTTTATTAAAATAAAAAATAATTGTTAATTTAAAATTTATATAAAAATGAAAATACTTGTTTGTATTGGAAATGTTCCTGATACCACAACAAAAATCAGATTTAATTCTGAAATGAAGGAACTCGAAACTCAAGGAGTACAATGGGTAATTAATCCGTGGGACGAATTTGCTTTAACAAGAGCATTGGAAATTAAAGAAAACTCCGGCGGTAAAATTACAAAAGTAACCGTTTTAAATGTCGGTAATGTCTCAACTGAACCCACTATCAGAAAAGCTCTTGCAATGGGTGCCGATGATGCAATAAGAATAGATGCCGAACCAAAAGACTCTTACTTTATTGCGGCTCAAATTGCAGATGTGGCAAAAAAAGAACAATTTGATATTATTTTCTGCGGTATTGAATCCAGCGACTTTAATTCTGCCAATGTAGGCGGTATGTTAGCCGAGTTTTTAGAAATGGCTTCAGTATCAGCCGTATCACAATGTGATTTTGAAGGAGATAAATTTATCCTGAAACGTGATATTGACGGAGGTAAAGAAACAATTAATATCACTGCGCCTTTTGTTGCAATAGTACAAAAAGGTATCTGTATCAATCCGCGTATTCCTGCTATGAGAGGAATTATGATGGCAAGAACAAAACCTCTGAATGTTGTGCCGGGTGTGGAAGTAGAAACATTGATTGAAACCGATGTTTATGAACTGCCTCCTCCTAAAGCAGCATGCAAAATGATAGACGAAGAAGATACCGATAAATTGATAGACCTGTTGCATAACGAGGCTAAAGTGTTGTAAATAAAATTTGTAATAATTTAAAATTATAATGATATGTCAATATTAGTTTTTTCAGAAAACAGAAACGGAAAACTTAAAAAAAATGCTATTGAAGCCGTTTCGTATGCTTCACAAATTGCAAAAGAAAATTCTGCTCAGGTAGTGGCAATTTCTGTGGGCAAACTTGCAGACGAAGAATTATCTTTACTTGCAAAATATGGTGCTAATAAAATAATATCCGTTACAGACGAAAAACTGAAACATGAAGATACTATGGCTTATACAAAATTAATAGCCGATATTTTCAATAAAGAAAACGGAAAAATTGCAATATTTAGCCATTCAAATCTCGGAAAAGCAATTGCCCCGAGATTATCGGTTAAATTAAAAGCAGGATTGGCAGCAGGAGTAACAGATTTACCAGATTCGGCAAATCCTTTGGTCGTAAAAAGAAAAACTTATAACGGCTTGGCGTTTTTAAATGTAAAAGTTAAATCCGATAAAAAAATTCTTACGCTAAATGCAAATGCCTGTGATATTGTTGAAAATCCTGTTGATGTAAATATTGAAAAACTCAGTCCTCAAATTGAAGATTCAATGCTTAAAACAAAAGTTACGAATGTCGATCTGATAATAGGAAAAATTCTGTTAACCGAAGCGGATATCGTTGTTTCAGGAGGAAGAGGTTTGAAATCGGGAGATAATTGGAAACCTCTTGAAGAACTTGCAGACTTATTAGGTGCCGGACTGGCTTGTTCAAGACCTGTTTCTGACGAAGGCTGGAGGCCTCACGACGAGCACGTTGGTCAAACAGGAAAAATTATTGCTCCTACACTTTATATTGCAGTTGGAATTTCAGGTGCAATACAACATATCGGAGGTGTAAGTGCTTCTAAAATTATGGTTGCAATTGATAAGGATAAAGACGCTGCAATATTCAGCTATGCTGATTACGGAATAGTCGGCGATGCCTTTAAAGTTTTACCGAGACTTATCGAATCGGTGAAAAAATTTAAGTCATAAGCCGGCCAAGGCATTGTAAAAAATATTTAAACCTGCATTATTACTGCATGTTTGATATAAAATAGATATAAAAATGAGAGAAATTATTTTTATTGTTTTATTGGTTATTACAATCGTAATATTTTTTTATTCTATTTCAAGAATTATTGCTTTTTTTAAACTCACAAAACCTGCATATCCCGTTAAGGAATTCGGAAAAAGGATAAAACTTACTATTACAAATGCTTTTTTTCAGGAAAGAATTTTTCGCAATCCCATAGCAGGATTTATGCACGCTATAGTATTTTGGGGATTTTGTGTAATCCTTATAGGCAGTATAGAAATTGTTATTGACGGTGTAAGCGGACTGGAGAGGTCTCTCGGGTTTTTGGGTGTTTTTTATGATATAATTATGGCTTTAGGGGATATTTCGGCTTATGTAATTGCATTATTTATAGTTATTTTCATAATAAGAAGGGCTTTTCTGGATATACCGAGATTACATGGGAAAGAACTATCCGATAAAAATCATAAAGACGCATATCTTGCTTTGACTTTTATTCTGATATTGATGGTTTCGCTGGCAGGTGTAAATATTTTTTATGTTCTGATGCACGGTAATGATGCTAATTTTGTAGGCAGATATCCCGTAAGCGATATAATTTCTCCCGTATTTGCAGGACTATCTTACGAAACAATGCATATTATACATGAAATAAACTGGTGGGCACATATTGTTTTGATATTTATTTTTGCAAATGTCCTCCCCTACTCTAAACACTTCCATATTTTTATGTCAATACCAAATGTTTTCTTCAGCAGATTAACTCCTCTCGGCAAACTTGCAAATATGGAATCTGTAACAAAAGAAGTAAAAATGATGCTTAATCCGGAAACGACATATTCTGCAGATGCAAATCAAAGTGCAGAAATATCAAGGTTCGGAATACTGGATGCCGAAGATTTTACATGGAAAAATTATATTGACTCTCTCGCTTGTACACAATGCGGAAGATGTACTTCGGTTTGCCCCGCAAACATTACGGGAAAAGAATTATCTCCACGAAAACTTTTTATAGAAATCAGAAAAAGAATGAAGGAAAAAGCTCCTCATTTAATTAAAGATAAAAATTTCAGTGATAATAAATCTTTTATCCGCGAATATATCAAAGAAGAAGAAATATGGGCTTGTACAACCTGCAATGCTTGTGCAAAAGAATGTCCGCTTAATATTGACCATCCTGCATTTATTATTGATATGAGACGATATCTTGCAATGGAAGAAGGCTCTGCCCCTGCTCCTATTAATTCAATCTTTGCTAATATAGAAAATAACGGAGCCCCATGGCAATATTCAAACGAAGACAGATTAAAATGGACAGAAGCATAAAATATTATCAAAATATATCTATCCATTAAAAAACCTATAAAATTTAAGTATATGAGATTAAAACTATTATCCTTTTTAATTTTGCTTTTTCTTATTGTTTTTTGCACTAAGGCTCAGGAATCGGACAAACCAATGGAGCTAAGATATATGCGTCCGTCTATTACTTATCTTTATGCCGCTCCGAAGAATTCTCAGCAAGAGATTTTAATAAACTCGTTAAAAGAGATAGAAATTGAAGCTATGTTTAATGATCATAGAATTGATTATGAATATTTATCAGACATACCTGCGATGCCAGCTGAGCCCGGCACCAATGCTAGCTATGAGGAGTGGGATAACTACAGAAGGCAAGTCAGAGGGCTAAAAGAAAAGCAAGAGACTATTAAACATGATTTTGTTGTAAAATCAACAAATAAAATTGTAGCAAAATGGTTTAACAGGGATTCTGATGGTAAACTAAATATGGATTTGATATCGGAACGCGGTTTATTTACAGCAACTGATGCTGATGCAGTTGCATCAAGATCAACTCATGTAGATAGAAGAGATATGCTTGGATTAGAATTAATTGACAAAACTTATATAATATTGTGGGAAATCACAAGCATTAAAACACAGGAAGAAGTATATCGAGAAAGAGAAGCTGAAAAAAGAGACAGGGAAGGATATGTTGTAAATTTCAGAGCACATGCATACAATTTGGAATTTGGAGATTCTGTCTCTGCTGTATTTTGGCAAAATTACTGGACAGATGAAACAAATTTTGACAAAGAAAAAGTAAAAGAATGGAACAATCTTATTTTTCCGGTAAAATATATTGGCACTACCAGAGGAGAAGTTTCTTCAACACAGCCCAAAGATCCCACAAATGCAATTTATCTTTTTTCCAGAAAAAAATCAATGGATGAATTGTTGAAAGATATTCCTCAAAAAATTCAAACATCAGCAGCAAATACATTTGGAAGGACTATTTCTGATTTTCTACCCAGAGCACCTGTTTACAGCACAAGACCACTATCTGCAAAAATAGGAACTAAAGAAAGTATTTATTTTGACCAGCGATTTTTCATCTATGAACTAATCATAGATGAAAATGGAAATCTTACTAAAGAAAGGCAGGGTGTTGCAAGAGTAAGAAAAATCGCTAATAATGATACTGTTGCAACAGGAGATGCCGAGCCATCAGTTTTCAGACAACAAGGCGGTAAAAGAATTTATGACGGTATGTTAATGGAAAGTTCACGTGATTTTGGAGTAGGATTTAATTTTGGATATACTAGAGTCCCTGAAAACAGAGCCTTAGGAGGCGCATTTTTTTCTTTTGATATCAGAATTTCCAGACTGATATCAGAATTTATAAAAGTTGGCGGGTTACATATTGGTATTGGTGGTTCATTTAATATCATGAATAAAGTCAAACCCGGTATTATAAATATGAATGATGATAATAATACTCAATTAGTTAACAATAATCAAGAGTTATCCGGCTTTACTTATAGTTTTATTATGAATTTATCAAAAGAAATTTATATAACAAGAAGAGGGAATATTTATCTTGACCCCACAATTGGAGTGGGTTTGTCAAACTACACGTTTAATCGTATTAACGGTAAAGATATAAGTAAAATATATGAAGATAATTACAATGAAGATGATTGGATTTGGAGTTCTTTAGTTATTCCAATGCAATTAGGCTTAGGGGTTCATTTAAATCCTTTCACAACAATAGAAGTAAGACCGGGATTGTACAGAACGCTAGGATATAGTACAGAAAGCGACTATGATATTTCTCAACATAATGACAGTAAAAACTTTGATTCTGACTGGGGGTTTGATAAAATTAGCAACCCCGCATATCTTAATTCATTTTTGATTAATATCAGATTTCGTTTATAATTTATTTACGTATCCAATGAGCTACCGATAAAAAGTCTGTAATATTATTCTGATAAGGATTCAATGCCAAAAATGATAAAAAACATTTGGCAAATATTTTTTTATTTTTATTTTTGTCAAAACTTACATTATTAAAATAAATTAAAAATTAATATAAATTTAAAAACTAAAAATTATGGAAAAAATTCTTGTTGTTGGTTCAGCCGGGCAAATAGGTTCGGAGTTAATTTTAACTCTCAGAAATATTTACGGCAATGATAATGTAATTGGTACAGGACGAAAAACTGCACCTTCTCAGGCAGTATTAGACTCAGGTCCTTTTGAGTTCTTTAATGCGGTAAATAGAGATGACCTTTATAATGTATGTAAAAAATACGATATAAATGTAATTATCAATATGGCAGCCATTTTATCCGGTACAGGAGAACAAAACCCGATGTTGGCATGGGATGTTAATATGAACGGTTTGTTAAACGTATTGGAAATTGCCCGTGAAATGAAAATGAAACAAGTTTTAGTACCTAGTTCTATTGCTGTTTTTGGTCCCGGCACTCCGTTAGACAAAGCTCCACAGGAAACAGTTTTAAAACCTACTACTATGTATGGTCTTACAAAAGTTGCAGGAGAATTACTTTGTGATTATTACGTAAATAAATACGGACTTGATGTCAGAGGATTACGCTATCCCGGTATCATAAGCCACGAAACACTTCCGGGCGGAGGTACTACTGATTATGCCGTAGCTATTTATTACGAAGCTATTAAAAACAAAAAATACACTTGCTTTGTAAAAGAAGATACCCGTCTGCCAATGATGTATATGCCCGACTGTATTAAAGCTACAATTGATTTAATGCAGGCAGATTTTTCAAAACTAAAACATCACAGCGACTTTAATCTAGGTGCAATGAGTTTTAATGTAAAAGAACTTGCAGATTCGATTAAAAAACGTATCCCTGAATTTGAAATCAGTTATGAACCCGATTTCCGCCAGGCAATTGCTGACTCATGGCCAAATGACGTTGATGATACGGCAGCAAGAGAAGAATGGGGATGGAAACCTGATTATGACCTTGAGGCTATGACCGAAGATATGCTGAAAAATATTCAGATTAAACACGATAAAGGTCTTATTTAAGATAAAAAACTCCCGAAAAGGGAGTTTTTTTTATTCAAATCTTTTTTACCATCTCTTTAATTCTTGTCCATCTTTTATCATCCATTGTTGTACCTATAACTTCAATAACATTTCCGGCAAGGATTGTCCCTACTTTTGCACATTTGTCCAAACTACGGTTGTTTATATATCCGTATAAAAAACCTGCGGCATAGTTATCTCCCGCTCCTGTTGTATCTATCGGTTTAACATCAATAATGCCCTCCTGATAAAATATATTTCCGCTTTTAATAATTGACCCTTTCTCTCCTGTTTTTACAACAGCTGTTTCGCACATCTTTGAAATTTCTTCAAGAGCTTCTTCAGGATTTTTCCCCGTAAAAGCTTTTGCTTCCTCTTCGTTAGCAAAGACAATATCAATATAATTTTCTATTATTTTTTTCAAAAAATCAAGATTTGCCTCCACAACATTATAACTTGCCATATCAAGTGAAATTTTGAGTCCGCATTTTTTTGCCGTTTTAACGGCTTTTTCGATAAGAGCATTATTAAAAATCAGATATCCTTCAATATGCAGAATACTGTATCCGTGAAAAAGATTTTCGCTTATATCTTCGGGCAGAAGTTCTGCTGCGGCACCAAGATAAGTTGCAAATGTTCTTTCGGAGTCCTTGCTTACCATTGCAATCGCAACTCCGGTAGGAGTATCAGTTTCAATCAAAAGAGGAGTAACTCCTGATTTTTTTGTTTCGTTTGCAAAAAGACTGCCGTTTTCATCTTTCCCGATTTTACCGATATATCCGGTTTCGACACCAAGCATTGCCAGACTTCTTGCCGTATTTGCGGCTGAACCTCCGCATGTAAGTTTTCTATTCAAATTTTGAGTGTGCTCTAAAGTTTGTTTACTTGTTTCCAAATCAACAAGTTGCATACTGCCCTTAGGAAGTTTTAAATTATCAAGAACATTATCACTGTCTAACAAGGTCATAACATCAACCAGAGCATTACCCATCGTTAATATTTTTTTCATAATAAAAAAAGATT
>SLSH01000227.1 GCA_007130555.1 Bacteroidales bacterium | reverse complement strand
TGGGAACAGGTAGCATCAAATATAACCGAAGGACTCGTTAATAAAGGTTTTGATATAACTTTATTTGCTACAGGAGACTCCATTACCGGAGGAAAATTAAAATCTATTTGCCCGATTGGTTATGAAGAAGATAAAAATCTTGATGCCAAAGTGCAGGAATGTATGCATATCAGTTTTTTGATGGAACAGGCTCATAAGTATGATATTATTCATAATAATTTTGATTTTTTGCCTCTTACTTATTCAAGACTTATAAAAACTCCTATTGTAACAACAATTCACGGGTTTTCTTCGCAAAAAATAATTGCGGTTTATAAAAGATATAATGATATAAACAATTATGTATCTATAAGTTATGCCGACAGGAGTGATAAACTTAAATATATTGCAAATGTATATAACGGCATAAACGGAGATGATTTTACCCTGAATAAAAAACACGGAGATTATTTATTGTATTTCGGACGTATTCATTATGATAAAGGCACACGCGAATCAATTGAAATAGCATTAAAATCCAAAATGAAACTGGTAATTGCAGGATATATTCAGGATGAGAATTATTACAGGCAAGAGGTAGAGCCATTTATTGACGGAGAACAAATAATTTATGTCGGAAATGCAGAACCTAAACAACGTGACGAATTACTGGGGGGGGCTTATGCTTTGCTTCATCCGATAAATTTCGAAGAACCTTTCGGTCTTAGTGTTGCCGAAAGTATGTTTTGCGGAACTCCTGTTATTGCTTTTGATAAAGGCTCGATGAAAGAACTTATTGAACATGAAAAGACAGGATTTTTAGTAAATAATATTGATGAAGCAGTTGAAATATTGCCGCAAATAATTAATATAAACCGCAGTTATTGCAGAAACCATGCCGAATCAAAATTCTCCAATACCAAAATGACCGAAGACTATATCAGTGTTTATAAAAAGGTTTTAGGAAAAGATTCAGATTAAGCAGAGAGAAAGAATAACTTACTTTTTTTCTTTTATTAAGTCTCTTATTTCAGAAAGTAATTCTATATCTTTTGGTGTAGATACAGTAGCATCCTTTTCGTCCTCAGCTTTTTTTCTCAATTTATTAAATGTCTTAATTACAATAAAAACTGTAATTGCGATAATAAAAAAATCAAATAATCCCTGAATAAAGTTGCCATATTTTACAACTACTAATTCTTGTACGACTTTTCCCGTATTGTCTATTATTTCATTTTGAAGAACAATAGTTAAATTTTGGAAATTTACACTCCCGATTATTAAACTAAAAGCAGGTAGAATAAGATCGTTTACCAGAGAGGATACTATCTTATTAAATGCTACTCCGATAATTATCCCAATTGCCATATCAAACATATTGCCTTTAATGGCAAACTCTTTAAATTCTTTAAATATTCTCATTTTTAATAGATTTATATGATTTAATTTTCATGATATATTTATGTCTTTGTCCGTTTTGTATGTCTCTATTAGTAAAGAAACCCTTACACGAGTGTAATGTAGTTGCATAACGGGATAAAAAATTACAATTATATTATATTAATAGTAAAAAATTTTGTAACTAATCAGAGTGCAAGTTAGGAATAAAAATTACAATTTTGTTTTTTAATTATATATATTATGCTGTATTTTTAAGACAACAATTTTTCAAATAAATCATCCATGTCAACCGAAATAAATCCTGAACTGGTATCCGATAATCCATAAGGGACTATAAGTTTATTGTCATGTATAATTGCCCCGCAGGAATATACGGCATTTGGTACGTAGCCTTCTCTTTCCTCTTCGTTGGCAATAAGGAGAGGTTCTTTTAGTCTGCCGATTTCTTTTACCGGATTATCCAAATCTAGTAAACTTGCGCCAAGACAATATTTACGCATAGGACCTACTCCGTGAGTAATTACAAGCCAACCTTTTTCGGTCTCAATCGGAGCTCCGCAATTCCCGATTTGAATATATTCCCATGGAAATTTTGGTTCTTGTATTTTAACAGGCTGATCCCATACATTTATATTGTCCGAAAAACCTATAAAGCTGTTTATACCATCAATACGAGATAACATAGCATATTTGCCGTTAACTTTGCGGGGGAATAATGCCAGGTTCTTGTTTTGTGCACCTTTGCCATGCAGAGGTTTTACTTCAAAATCATAAAAATCTTTTGTTAAAATCAGCTTCGGGAGTACAGTATGACCATCATAGGCGGTATATGTAGCATAATACATAACCTGTCCGTTATCATCACAAAAACGAACAAATCTGGCATCTTCAATTCCTTTACTCTCGGAATGTGATATTGGAAATATAACCCTTTCGGAAATATGTGTATCACGCGAAAATTTTATCTTATAATGAGAATCCGCTAACCAAATAATTTCTTTGGTCGCTCTCTTTTTAAGTTCATTTGTATTATTGCGTTTTATTGTTTCATGTATAATGTTTCTAAGTTCATCGTAAACAAACTTTTCATTTAAAGGTACTATTACCGACGAAATAATACTCTTATCAACTTTCATTTCTTTTAGTTTATTAATGAAAGTTTTTTTATTATAGTAACGCTGTCTTATAATTCCCGGTTCATCAACATAACGACCGGTTTTTTCAAAATTAAGATCTCCATTACGGTCTATGATTCCCGTATGGAATACAATGCTGGAAATATGACCTTCACCCGTAGCTCTGAAACTTACAATAATTCTTTTAGAACCTTCTATCAAGCCTGTTTGGTCGGGAGATTCTACAATAGACGGATTGAAAAACGCCGCAGATGTAATGGAATACTCCATTGAAAAATATGATCCGATAAGTAGTTTTTTTGATTCACTAATATTTTTTAATATAAGAGACGAACCGTTAAGGATACTTTTAACTTTTTCATAGTGCGATAAAAATTTCTTTGTGAGATTACGATGGCGTTTAGAAAATTCACGTAAAGTCTGAGTTAAAGTAAGTTCAACTTCTTCATCTTCCATTTCTACTACTTTTTGAACTAAATCTTTGGCACGTTCTTCCCCATTAAATAAAAATCGAATGATAACTCTCTTAAAATCAGGATTAAACCGGTTTGGTTTTCGTTCAACTATAACTCTCATATATCAAAATTAATATCGCAAAAGTAAAAAAAAATAAGTTAATATTATGGCATAATAAATCAAATACTATTTTTTTTTCAACAACAGTTTCTTAAAAAAATATATCTAATTGAATTTTAGAAAGATACATTTTGCGAGATAATTTTAATCGAAGTAAATTTATACCTTTTCCATAAATATTTATATATTTATAATAATTAATTTATTAAAGTGTCTTTTATTATAACAATTCAGGTATAGTATTTAGAATAATCCATAGCAGAAAATTGCTTTATTATTATGTTTTTTTTATTATTGCAGTAAAATAAGTTTGTTTTAATTAAATATTTATAAATTATGAAAAAATTAGTTTTTATTTTAATTCCGTTGAGTTTTATGATTACAAATTGTGAAATGGACACAACCAAAGATATGAGTGATAATCCTTTTTTTGCAGAATTTGATACACCTTATGGTGCTCCCCCGTTTGATAAGATTAAACCGGAGCATTTTAAACCTGCTTACGAAGAAGCCATGAAACAACATCTCGAAGAGATTGATGCAATTGTAAATAATGATGAAGAGCCAAATTTTGAAAATACCATCCTTGCCTATGACAGAGCCGGCATGATGTTGCGTAGAATTAGTCCTGTTTTTGGAGGATTAAGAGGTGCAGAAACCACGCCCGAATTGCAGGAAATAGCACAGGAAATTATTCCCGTTTTAACTGCACATAGCAACGAGATTAGATTTAATATGGATTTGTTTGAACGTATTAAAAACGTATATGATAACAAAGATAATTTTGAGCTCGATGCCGAACAATTAATTGTTGTTGAAAAAATTTATCGGGATTTTGCCAGAAACGGTGCAGCATTGCCCGAAGAACAAAGAGAAGAACTTAAAGAACTCAACGAAAGAATGTCGGTAATTTCTTTAAGATTAAGTGAAAACTTACTGGCAGAGAATAATAATTTTAAACTTGTTCTTGAAAACGAAGATGATTTAATAGGACTTCCTCCTGATATAATTTTTGCAGCTGCCGAAGAAGCCGTTAAACAAGATATGGAAGGGAAATGGGTTTTTACTCTTGCAAAACCAAGCTGGATACCATTTTTACAATATTCATTACGCAGAGATTTACGCGAAGAAATTTTCAGTGCATATATAAACAGAGGAGACAATAATAATGAAAATGATAATAAAGAACTATTTATTGAATTAATGATATTGCGTCAAAAAATGTCGGAAATGCTTGGATATAATAACTATGCAGAATATTTTACCGATATTCAGATGGCAGAAAATCCTCAAAATGTATATGACTTTTTATATCAGGTTTGGGAACCTGCTCTGGTAAGAGCAAAAGCAGAACGCGATGAATTGCAAAAAATTATGAATAGAGAAAATGAAGATGAGAAAATTGAAGCCTGGGACTGGTGGTATTATTCCGAAATATTACGTAAAGAAAAATATGATCTTGACGAAGAAGAAATTAAACCATACTTTACATTAGAAAATGTTAAACAAGGGAATTTTATTCTTGCTAATAAATTATTCGGTTTAAATTTTGAACCAAGACCTGAAGTTCCGGTTTATCATGAAGAAGTAGAAGTTTATGAAGTATTTGATAAAGATGATTCTTCTCTGGGGATTTTATATATTGACCCGCATCCTCGCTCCGGTAAAAGAAGCGGAGCATGGTGCGGTACATACAGAAGCGGATATTATGATGAAGACGGAAAAAAAATAAATCCTATTGTTACAATCGTAATGAATTTTACAAGACCAACAGGAGAAAATCCTGCAATGTTAAGCTGGGACGAAACTACAACTTATTTTCATGAATTCGGACACGCACTTCATAATTTCTTTGCCGACGGAAGATATAACCGTACAAGCAGAAGTGTTCCCAGAGATTTTGTTGAATTACCCTCTCAGATTTATGAAAACTGGGCAGGAGAACCTGAATTGTTAAGAAAATACGCATTGCACTATGAAACAGGACTGCCAATCCCTTATGAGTTGATTAATAAAATCAGAGAAAGTTCTTTATTTAATCAGGGATTTATTAATACAGAATATATTGCTGCTGCAATTCTGGATATGGACTGGCATACATCTGATATCTCATCTGATACCGATGTAAATGAATTCGAAAAAGAAAGTATGAACAAAATAGGACTTATTGACGAAATAATTCCTCGTTACAGAACTACAAACTTCGGACATATTTTCGGAACAGGATATGCCGCAGGATATTATGTTTACAGATGGGCAGGGGTATTAGATGCAGATGCTTTTAATGCTTTTGAAGAATCGGGAGATTTGTTTAATCAGGAACTGGCAGAAAAATTCAGAAAATATATACTTGCAGGAAATTCTAAATGGGAAGGAATGGAAGCTTATATTAAATTCCGCGGACAAGACCCGGATATTAATCCTTTCCTGGAAAGAAGCGGATTAAAGTGAGACTTAATCTTTCACACATCTTACAGTAAAGCCGAACTTTTTATCCGAAAAAGAACGCTGTATATTTATTCTGTCATAACCGACGCTGTAAATAATTGCTCTGTTTATATCATTTTCGGTAGCAGACCACCATGCCGCATACATATTTAAACCTGTAAAACCTCCGTAACTGCCCCTGTCACCACTTGGTACTGCAGAGAAATCACTTGTATTACATGCTCCGATATTAGTGGGAGTAGGATTTAATGGTGCACAACAGTTTTTTCTTTCCTTTGTACAGCCTTCAATATGTTTGCGTTCATATATGCCTGTCCAGTTTTCAGTTCCCGTTTCTTTCAATTTACCTCCTGCAATTTCCTGACCGCCTGTAGCTCTTATCATTTCCTGCCAGTCTTTTGCAGCAGGAACTCTCCATCCTGCAGGACAAATATTTCTTTTATTATTTACCGCATAAAAATTATAAAGAGCTCCGTAAGTTTCCTTAAAAGAAATATCATTAAAATACCAGGCATAAGCTCCGTCAATATTATTATGCCATAGAATATTTGCCGTATCGGGATATTCGATAGGAGTACCGTCGTTATACCTGATAGTTTTCAGATTTTCGCCCATCCATATCTGATTACCGATTGTAATAGTAGAATACTCGTTACCGTCAATATCTCTGATAGTTTTTGATGTTTCCTGCGACAGAACGAAATTTGCCGATAAAAAAATTATTGCTGATACAAATGTTAATAATTTCATAGTCATAATATTTTAAATTTGTCAGATTACAATAAATATATTTTAATAAATTAATGTAACTATTCCCACAAATCTATCATCTTTAGTTCCTCTTTCGTGAAGATTTATAATATATAAATAAGGAGCTGTCGGTAAAGGTCTTCCGGAACCTTTATAAGTTCCGTCCCAGGGAGCATCACCGTGTTGTCCGCTGTAAACCTCCTGTCCCCATCTGTTAAATACTTTAACATGATAATAGATATAGTATTCTATATTTTCAATAATCCATTCATCGTTTACACCGTCTCCGTTAGGGGAAAAAGCATTAGGAATTTTTATACAGTCTTCTGTTCCGGGAGCTATTGTAGCAGAAACTACTCCTGTACAGCCGTTTGAGTCTATAATGGTAATTTCGTATTGTCCGGCAGTTAATCCTGAAATATATTCGACATCCGTAAATTCTCTGTCTTCCAGCACAAAAGTATAAGGAGGAGTTCCTCCTGTTACGGAGATGTCAATATGTGCATCATTAAATCCGTAGCAAGACGGACTGACTATTACCATTGTAGCGTCAATATTAGATGGATAAACAGTAACTAAAATTGTATCGGAATCTCCGCAGGGGTCGGGGATAGTGTATATAACCTTGTGAATTCCCGGTCCTGCATTACCGACATTAAAAATTCCGTAATTTTGTACTCCGTATCCTGCCCAATTACCGCCTTCAGGAGTCGCGGTTAAATCAACTATAAATTCCCCATGACAAAATGGTCCTATCGGGTCAATAATTGCTTCTACAATTCCAAATACCAAAATTGTTCTTTGAGCTGAATCTGTACAGCCGTTAACGGTAACTTCATAAGTAATAATATGCTCACCTTCTCCTGCAACAGTAGGGTCAAATATCCCTGAAGATTGATTTGTAATTCCGTTTCCTGACCATGTACCACCTGGAGGAGTTGCAGAAAGAGTAACTTCAGGGTCATCTTTGCAATATGGTCCTGCCGGAGTAATATTTACAACGGGAACAGGATTAACTACAATTGTAATCTGATATGAATCAGCACAATTTCCTGTGCCGACATTATAAGTTATGGTATGAGTACCAGGACCTGCAGTAGCAGGATTAAAGACGCCCGTAACGGCATTTACACCATTCCCTGACCATGTACCTCCTTCGGGAGTTGCAATAAGGGTAACCTCGGGTTCATCTTCGCAAAATGGTCCGGCAGGATCAACACTTGCTTCTACAATTCCAAATACCAAAATTGTTATTTGAGCCAAATTTGTACAACCGTTAACGGTTACTTCATAAGCAATAATATGCTCACCTTCTCCTGCAACAGTGGGGTTAAAAGTTCCCGTACCTGTATTTGTTATACCGTTTCCTGACCATGTTCCTCCCAAAGGAGTTGCAGAAAGGGTAACTTCGGGATCATCAATACAATATGGTCCGGCGGGAGTAATATCAACAACAGGTATAGGATGTATTATTAAAGTAACGGGAATTCTGGGACTTTTACAACCTGTTGCAATTTCCTCAACTTCGGCGTAATAAATATATACATCGGTTTCTGTATCATCGGGAATGTAACTGTTTGTATTACTTGCTAATAGGATTCCTCCGACATACGCATCATACCAATTTATCTGATAACCTGCGCCGGGAGCATCAACCGATAATGCAGGAGTAACATCTCCTTCACATATTTCTTGATTTTGTGGATTTTCGGGGGGAGGTATAAAATCACAATCGCAAATAGGAAAAACAACATCAGCAGTCGCAATACAACCGTTATTATCTGAAGTAATTGTAATATCAGTATCAACAGGGATATCAATAATACTATTGCCGTCAATTGTACCTGCTGTTGTACTGATATCTCCAACTGTATTTGTAAATTCAACCGTATAAGTTGTATTGGACGGGTCACATTCAATTGAAATTATTTCAATTACAGGAGTTTCATAGATTGTTACATTAAAACTGCTTTCATTTGTACAGTTAGGAGTTGTACCGCTTTCGGCATAAATATAAGTTGTTTGTGTTGTGGTAATTTCTGTTCCTGCCGATAATTGTGTTCCTCCACCATTTGGAGCAGTATAATATTCTCCATTTGCTAATGCAGGAAGTG
>SLSH01000346.1 GCA_007130555.1 Bacteroidales bacterium | reverse complement strand
GTAAAGCTCTATTTTATTGAATAATGAACATTTGAACAACCGAATGATGAATAATGAATTTTTAATATTCGTTTATTCTAAGTATTATTTTTTTTTTCATCGGTTTTTATGCTTGAAACGAAAATTGAAATTAGTTCATTACATTCGGTCAATGCAAAGTCAACTTTTTGGGATGATTTTATCAATGGTTTACGCTTAATGATTTTTAAACAAATATTGGTTTCACGAAGCTCTTTTAGAATTACTTTAAACTTGTGAATAAAATCCCTTTGTGATTCGGCACTTTGCACTTCTCCATAATGCAATGTAGGCGATGTTCCACTTCTGGTCAATTGCCCGGCTATATGATTACTAATTCGCGTATTTGGTAATTGCTCAACAATTTCCATAATTAAAATGGCAAAATTGATAAGCCGTTCCTCAAGGTCATATTTTCTTTTTTTATTCATAATTCATCATTCAAATGTTCATTATTCTATATTCAAAATGATTCAAATTTATTTTGCCAATAACCACTACTCTTCAAACCATTTTCCTTGTGATCGCAGTACTTGCTCTATAATATCTCTTACACAAGCTTCTCCTCCGTTATAGTTTGAGATATAAATTGAGATATTTTTAATTTCGGTTGATGCATCTGCGGGGCATGTCGGGACTCCTGCGATTTTCATAACTTCATAATCGGGTAAGTCGTCTCCCATATACAAAACTTCTTCGGCTTTAATATTGTTCTTTTTTAAAAAATCCTTTAAATTTTCTGTTTTATCTCTGCTACCCAAATAGAAATGATTTATACCCAAAGCATTATATCGTTTTTTTACGGATTTGTTCAAACCGCCTGTTATTATTGCAATTTTTAATCCTTTTTCAATCGCAAATCTTAAAGCAAATCCGTCTTTAACATTTGTTGTACGAACTAATTCCCCGTCGTTTTGAATTTGCACCACATTTTTTGACAATACTCCGTCAACATCAAAAACCAGAGCTTTAACTTTTTTTAATAATTGCTTAAAATTCAGATTATTTTCCGTTTTCATTATTATTATTATTTATTTCTATAATACTTTTGCTTAATATTTTATAAACTTCTTGCAATGTACTATTATTTTTTAAGATTTCAATATGTTTATTTATAATAATATTATCATTTCTGACAGCAGGACCCGTTTGTGTATTTTTCGCAGAAAAATTTAAAATATTTTTAAAACTTTGTTCCAATAAAGGATTTAGTAATTTCTCATCTATATTATTATTTTTCAGAATAGTTTCTCCGAGATGTATGCTGTGATTCATAAAATTACATGCAAATACAGCCGCTATGTGTAATATTTTTCGTTTTTCGCTATCAAAAAAATAATATTTGCAATTAAGAGTTTCCGCAAAATCCGACAGTTCTTTTTCTGTTTTACTGTCAGATGCTTCTATGCACATCGGGATTTTTGAGAAATCCATTTCAATTTCTTTACGGAAAGTTTGATACGGATACAAAACCCCGTAATTGTTTGTTTTGTTTTTAAAAATATCCATTGGCAAACTTCCCGATGTATGTACCATTGTTTTGTTTTTGTGAGGGAATTTTTCGGAAAGTTCCCTGAGCCCCGTATCACTTAACATAAACAGATAAATATCCGCATCAGCAGAAATATCTTCGGGATTATCGGTATATGGCAATTTGTATTTGTCGGCAAGTTTCTTTGCAGACTTATGGGTTATTGAAAAAACCTGCATGATATTTATATCTGTTTTGCTGATTTTATCAACAAAATGCCATGCAAGATTTCCTGCTCCAAGTATTACAATTTTTTTTATCATCTGAACGAATAATTTTTTTCTGACAATAAATTATAAAATACAAATTTATAATTTCATTTTGAAATAGAAAATTATATTGTTTTTTTATGTTTTGTCACGAAATTTGAAAAAAAAGGCAAATTTTCCGCCAAAACGAGTACTTTGGTTGCTTTCTACCCGTACCGGCGCTTTGCTTGGTGCGGTGTGAGTCGGGTTGCAATTTATTTTTCAAAAAATTTTCTGATATGTGCTTTTACATCAGCCATCAGCCACAACGGAGTTGATGTTGCACCGCTGATACCGACTGAAATATCTTTTGAAAACCATGATTTTTTAATCTCTTTAATATTTGTTATAAAATGGCTGTTTTTATTATTTTTTTTGCATACATCAAACAGCATTTTTCCGTTTGAGCTTTCGGGGTCGCTTACAAATATTATTACATCATAAGATATAACAAATTCTATCAGTCTGGGTATTCTGTCTTTTACGCTGGGACAAATCGTATCAAACGAATGAATATTACCGGCATTACCATTGGATTTAACTGATATGTCTTCAATATGTTTTATTAAATCAATATATTCATCTTTATTTGCGGTTGTTTGTGCAAACATAAATATATTATTATTCAGATTAAGATTTTTCGCTTCGTTTAAGTCGCTGATAACTATTGCTTTACCTTTAGTTTGTCCTACAAGTCCGTTTACTTCGGCATGACCTTTTTTTCCGTAAATAATAATGGTAGAATCGGGATGTTTTTCAGAAATTCTTCTTATCGTTTTCTGTAAGTTTAAAACAACCGGACAAGTTGCATTTATTAAATTTAAGTTGTTTTTTTCTGCGATATTGTATGTTTTGGGAGGTTCTCCGTGTGCCCTTATAAGTACGGTTTTATTTTTAAGGGACGAAAAATTATCAAATTCAATGGGTTTTAAGCCCATATTTTCCAGCCGGGTTTCTTCGACTTTGTTATGAACTATATGTCCGAGGCAATAAAGTTTACTGGTATTACCAAGTATTTCTTCCGCCTTTTTTATGGCTTGTTTTACACCTGAGCAAAACCCCGAATATTTGTCAATTTCAACCTTCATTTATAATTTTTTTAGCATGAGCCAGAGCTATTTTTAACTGTTCTTGTTTCGAAATATTGCTGTTATCAATAATAATTGAATCGGGAGCTTTTTTAAGCGGGCTGTTTGTTCTTAATCTGTCAATATTGTCTCTTTCGATAATATTTGCTTTTATTACATCAAAATCCACTTTTATATTTTTTGCCTTTAATTCATCATATCTTCTTTTTGCTCTTATCTCTAAATCTGCGGTTAAAAATATTTTGATTTCCGCTTCGGGAAAAACAACAGTTCCAATATCTCTGCCGTCCATTACAATGGCTTTGTTTTTGCCCATATCCCGTTGTAATGCAACCATTTTTTCCCTTACCTGAGGCAATTTGCTGATTATACTTACATAAGAAGAAACTTCAATATTACGGATTTTGTCTTCAACATTTTTGTTGTTTAAAATTGTAACGGGATTAAAATTATTGTCCAATTCGAATTTTATACTTATCCCGGGAAGTTTTTTTATAAATTGTTTTTCATCAAAAAAATCTTTGCCAATCAGATTGTTTTGCAAGGCAGATAAGGTTACAGCCCTGTACATAGCTCCGCTGTCTATGTAAATATACCCCAGTTCTTTTGCCAGCTGGCGTGCAAGTGTGCTTTTGCCGCATGAAGAAAAACCGTCTATTGCAATTATTATTATTTTCATCATAAAATAAAAAAATAAAAATAATGCTATTTTTTTTAAATAACGGTTTTCTTATGATTTTTAATTTGGAATTTAAGTTTTTTTATCAGAATTCCGGCGATGACTCCTGTTTTGTCACGAAATTTGCAAAAAAAAGCAAATTTCCCGCCAAAACTTGATGACATATTCATTTGTATCCCCCGACTTGAAAGTCGGGTTACAAATATTCCGGTGCTACGCACCTATGGTGTTATTTAGTGTCTGTCCATAATGTCCGCTAACTGCGATAAAAAACGAGCATAACGAAGAATTTAGCGAAGCGATATCACGAACACCGCTTAAAATAATTAATATTGTGAGTAAATCGGACATTATGGACAGACACTAAATAGTAGTAAACCTTTAAATTATGCATAAAAATTATTTTATTTTTTAGTAAGTTTTAGTAAAAAATATTATTTTTGTCGTGAATACACTTTTTGGGGACTTGGGTAAAAAAAAATAAAATAATGAAAATCCGTTCACTTTCGCAATTTTATAAAATAATGTTGGGTTCACAACAGATCAGACAGAAAATAGCAACAGATCTTTGTATAAATAAAAAACCAATAAACAAAAATTTTATTGATAAACTTGAACAAATATTAACTATACTACTGAGGACTTATAAAAACAAACAAATTTATCCTGAAGGAAAAATAATGCCTTTAAATATGGATTATGAAATAAACGAACTGCAAAAGGATATTTTTTTTCTGAAACGTGGAGAAAATGATTTCAAAAAATATCTCGGAAAACTTCATAAAACATTTGATACAGAAGTTAACAATGGGGTTAACAAAATGAAAAACATAGCTTTTAAGAATTTTATTACTGATAGAGACGGGACAATTAATAATTATTGTTCAAGATATGTAACATCAGTACAGCCTGCTTATAATGCAGTTTTTTTAACAGGATTTGTAAAAAAATATTGTATAGAAAAACCAATAATTCTTACTTCTGCTCCATTAGATAATACCGGTATTGTTGATATCAGTGTTAATCCTGAAGCTGTTTTCATTTATGCGGGGTCAAAAGGCAGAGAATACATAGACAAATGCGGAAACAGAAACAGTTTTCCGATTGAAAAAGAAAAACAGAAAAAACTGGATGAGTTTAATAAAAATTTATTACGCTTACTGAAAAATCCCGAATATAGCGAGTTTTCTTTTGTCGGTTCAGGATTGCAGCTAAAATTTGGACAAACAACCATTGCACGACAAGATATTAATAATTCTGTTCAAAATGAAAAATCAGTTTTATTTCTTAATTTAATTAAACAACTGGTAAAAAAAATTGACCCTGAAGAAATTTTTTTCAGGATAGAAGACACAGGAAAAGATATTGAAGTTATATTAACTATTGAACAAAACAATAAACAAGAAGAGATAAAGGATTTTGATAAAGGAGATGCTGTTAAATTTCTGAACAACGAATTAAACCTTAACCTATCTGAAGGACCTAATTTAATTTGTGGCGATACCACTTCGGATATTCCTATGATTAAAGCATCAATGCAATATACCAACGAAACCTATACTTTATTTGTAACTGATGATGAAGAATTAAAGAAAAAAGTAACAAGTATTTGTCCGAATTCTTTTTTTGTTTCTCAGCCCGACATACTTGTTTCAATACTAAATGATTTGGCATTACTTTGCAAATAAATTAAATTTGCAAGTTGGTATTATATCTAATACTTGCGTAAATGAAAAAAAAATAAAAATTATAAGAAATATGGAAAAATTTCAATTTAAAGGAGCTATTTTTGACCTTGACGGTGTTATAACACAAACAGCAACTGTACATTCTAAAGCTTGGCAAGCTACATTCAATGAATTTATGCAAGACTATTTCGGGAATAAAAACAAAGAATTTGTGCCATTTACTTATGAAGACGATTACATTCCTTATGTGGATGGAAAGCCTCGTTATCAAGGAGTTAAAGCATGGCTTGAGTCAAGAAATATTGATTTGCCTTATGGTAATGAAAACGACCATCCTGATGCTCTGACAGTATGCGGGATAGGAAATAAAAAAAATACTATGTTCCGCAAAATAATAAGCGAACAAGGTGCTGATGTTTATGAAGACACAATTGCCCTTGTTAAAGATTTGCTAAAACAAGGAATAAGGCTTGGTGTTGCCTCCTCCAGTAAAAATTGTTTGTATATTCTTAAAAAAACAGGATTAATTGAACTGTTTGAGACAGTAATATGCGGTGTAAAATCCGAAGAATTAGGATTGAAAGGGAAACCTTATCCCGATATATTTGTAATTGCTGCTGAACAATTAGGACTTTTTCCTGAAGATACGCTAATGTTTGAAGACGCCATTGTCGGTGTTCAGGCTGGTAAAAATGGAAACTTCGGAGTGGTAATAGGAGTTGACAGAGCAGGCGAAGAACAAGCACTAAAATCTGAAGGCGCCGATATCGTTGTTAAAACAATAAAAGAACTGGATATTAATAAAGTAAATGATATTTTTGTTAAAAAAAGTAAAAAACAAGAATGGAACCTTACATATAATTTCTACGAACCCGAAGACGAAATGCTTAGAGAAGTACTTACAGCCACCGGCAACGGATATATTGGAACAAGAGGTGCTTCTGAAACACAACCGGAAAAAACAGATATTAACTATCCTGGAACATACATTGCAGGTATATATAACAAAACCCCCAGTCGTGTGCAAGACAAAACAATATACAATAATGATCTGGTTAATTGCCCTAACTGGAAATTAATAACGTTAAATATTGATGGTAAAAAAGTGGAACCATTGTCAGAAGAAATTCTGAAATATGAACATAATCTGAATATACAAAATGGTGTTTTGTACAGAAAAATTATGTTTAAACAATCAAACGGAAAAATAACAAAATTAGAAACAGAAACAATAAACTGTATGCACGACCCACATTGTGCTGCTGTTAAATATAAAATTATACCGGTAAATTACAACGCAAAAATATTACTTTTTTCCTCACTTGACGGAACAGTTATTAATAACGGAGTGAAAAGATACAGAGAACTAAATAAGCACAATCTGAATGCTTTTACAGAAGGATATATAGATTCTCAGATACAATTGCACGTAAAAACTAGCCACTTAAACATTGATATTTTTTGTAATGCAAAAAATAAATTATATTCAAAAAGTGATAAAATAAAAGAAACACGCAGGGATGCTATAGTAAGACCAGGTTTTATAAGCGAAAATATTGAATTTAATGCAAAGAAAGGTGAAGAATATATTTTGGAAAAACTTGTTTCCATTTATACATCTAAAGATAAAGATACGGATAATCCGATTAAATCAGTTTCAGATAAGCTTAAAACAATTGCAAGTTTTGATGATTTGAAAAAAAAATCAGAACAAGCCTGGTTAAAATTATGGGATAATGCTGATATTGAAATAGAAGGAGATGTTTTTTCACAAAAAGTATGCAGATTACATGCATATCACATGCTTGTAACAGCATCTTTACACAATAATTGGATAGATGCAGGAATGCCCGCAAGAGGACTACACGGAGAAGCATACAGAGGTCATGTGTTTTGGGATGAATTATATATATATCCTTTTTTTACAACACGATTTCCTCAAATCACAAAAGCTTTGTTAATGTACAGATACAGAAGGCTTAACGATGCACGCGAACACGCATCGGAACACGAATATAAAGGAGCAATGTTTCCATGGCAAACAGCAGATGACGGAAAAGAAGAAACACAAATTATTCATTATAATCCTGCTTCTGGGAAATGGGGACCGGATTTAAGCAGAAACCAGCGGCATGTCTCAATTGCAATTGCTTATAATGTCCTAGAATATTTTAAATTTACAGATGACCATGATTTTGTAGAGCAATACGGAGCAGAATTATTGTTTGACATTATCCGGTTTTGGAGCAGTATTGTACAGTATAACGAAAAGGACAAAAAATATCATATAAAAGGAGTGATGGGACCGGATGAATTTCATGAAAAATATCCTAAAGCAGAAAAAGGAGGCATTAATGATAATGCTTATACAAATATAATGGTATCTTGGCTAATGCGTAAAGCGATTGACCTGTATAATTCACTTTCAGAAAATATAAAAACAAATCTTGCCGATACTATATCTCTTAATCTCAAGGAAATTAAAAAATGGGAAAATATTAGTAAAAACATGAATGTAATATTTTCAAGTGAAGAAATTATTGCTCAATTTGATGGTTATTTTGATTTGAAAGAACTTGACTGGAAACATTACCGCGAAAAATACAAAAAAATCGGAAGAATGGACAGAATTCTTAAAGCAGAAGGCGATTCTCCCGATAAATACAAAGTAGCAAAGCAGGCAGATACATTAATGATTTTTTACCTGCTGAAACCAGTAGAAGTAAAAGAAACACTAAATTATATGGGATATCACGTAAAATCAGCTAATGAACTTCTCGAAAAAAATTATTCATACTACATCAATCGAACTAGTCACGGCTCAACTTTAAGTATGATAGTTCATGCTGATATACTGAAATATCTTGATATGGATAAAGAAATTATGTGGGACTGGTTTATTAAAGCATTGAGAAGTGATATACATGATACGCAGGGCGGAACAACTCTGGAAGGTATTCACTGCGGAGTTATGGCGGGAACACTAAGTATTGTTATATCAAATTTTGCAGGAATAGGTTATACTGATACAGGCATCTCCATTAAACCGGACCTTCCAAAACACTGGAAAAAAATATCATTTAAACAAATATATAAAAACCAGTTATTTCATTTTGATATATCAAAAAATAAAATCACTGTAAAAAGCAATAAAGATAATCC
>SLSH01000254.1 GCA_007130555.1 Bacteroidales bacterium | reverse complement strand
TCGTCGCTACCGCAAGACTGCGTCTTGTGGTTTTGAGATTCTTCAAACCACAAGATTTGAAATCTTGCGGTAACGGAGGTATATAGAGCATAGTCTTCGTCGCCGACTATAACCACTTTGGGACGGTCATTTCGACCCCTGACACAGGAAGGGGGAGAAATCTGTCGAATCTTGAGAGCAAATCCAAATGAGCAGGTTATCCGGCATTTATTACTATTCATTAAAATTATACCGATAACTCAGAGCTTCATTTATTTCGTTTCGCTAGACTTCACTACATACGAAACTTCAGTAATTATTATTCCAAAAAACTATTTCCGGATCCCATTTATCTTTTGGTTTGTCTTCTCCTGTCGGGTATCCTATTGGAATTACATTAAGAGGAATTAGATTTTCAGGAACTTTAAGAGTATTTCTAACAACTTCAAGTCTGTCTAGATAAGGATAAGCGGCTGTCCAGACTGCACCAAGCCCTATTGATTCGGCTGCCAATAAAATATTTTGTGTTGCTGCACAACAATCCTGCACCCAGTATGCACTATCGGGTTGCATTGACGCTTTTGTAATATCTCCGCATACAATTATTGCTGCCTGTGCATTTAATAACATTCGTGCGTTTTTTAAGGATTTTCCCAACTCATCCAAAATATCCCTTTCGTTTACAATTATAAATGCCCATGGCTGTAAATTTCTTGCACTTGGAGCAGCCATACCTGCTTTTACAAGCAATTCTAAATCCGAATCTGAAACAGGCTTGTCGGTAAAATTTCTTACACTTTTTCTTTCATGAATAATCCGTAATGTTTCATTATTTATTTCCATATTATCATTTTTAGGTTTTGTATTATTACAACTCAGCGTGATGGCAGAATAAAAAACTATCAGCCCTATACCGAAAGCTAAAAGATTTGTTTTTCCTGACTTTCCTCTGAGCATACTGAATAAAGCTCCTGTGGGACAAAAGAATTTACACCATGGTTTATTGTTAAAAAACGAAAGCACAAGCATTACCAAAGCTATAGTAAGAACAACAGCAGATGCAAACCTGAACTGAAAAGCCGAAAACGGTTCAAAATTTTCTAAACTTACATCTATCTTTAATACTATTATCAATGTAATTATAAATAATAAAATATATTTTATTGGATTAAGTATTTTAACTGTTTTATTATTTAATACAATATTTTTAATTTTGATTTTTCCTGCTAATTCCTGAGCTGCACCATAAGGGCAAACATATTGACAATAAAAAGGCTTATTTTTAATTAGTGGTATCAAAATTGATAAAACAAGAATTGTAAAAAGTACAATATTTTGCATAACACTCATTCCGTTAATAAGCCAGTTTGACAATAAAGCCATACTTAAAAAATCTGCCTGCCAGAATCCCAGTACTCCCACACTGGCAAGCAACAGCCAAATTCTGAGTTTAGCCATTTTTTTCGGATATAAAAAACTTAATAATGCAAAAATTATCACAATCAAAGGAATGATAACACCTAAGTCTTTATAGAGAATTCTTTTTTTTTTCTCCTCTTCGACTTTTTTATATTCTGATAATCGTCTGCTAATGCTTTCAATCACAGCTTCACTTGTCATAGTCGCTCCTGATACGGCATCTATATTTTTTGTAATAGCCGACTGTATATCAAGACCGTTCCATGTATCAAAAAAATTATTATTATTAAGTTTATCTATCCATGATTGTGTTTCGTAATGATTTAAAAGATGTAGCCCAATAATCTTATCACTGTTATTAACAATAATTGCAAATGGTACACTTCCTCCAAATCCTCTGATATTGTCGCAATACGGAGAAGTTAAGAGAATATAAAATTCTAAATTCCCTTTTGAATTATAAATATTGTATCTGTCGCTTACTGTATCATGCTTATAGTATGCAAAATCTTCGGACAATTCTTTTACAAATATTAACTCATCAGGCAGTTTATCCTGAGTTTTACGAAAATCCGTTTTGCCATCTAAATTATAATTAAATATTTTACCTGAAGATACTGCAACAACGGTAATTCCGATAATTAATATAATGATTTTGAGTATTTTTGTATTATAAGTTTTCATTTTGCATGAATTATAAAAATGCTTGGTTTTTTATTTAAATCAGGAATATTTGTTTTCCATTCATCAATAGTCATTGTTTTTATAAATTCATTTTTTGCAGTAATATTGGAGGCTATGCACAAAAATGTATCTTTTCTGCAAGTATTAAGTATTTCTTTTAACAGCTTATTATTCCTGTACGGAGTTTCCATAAAAATTTGCGATTGATTTTCTTTTGCCGATATAATTTCAAGAGTTTTTATTTTATTTTTTCTTTCATTATCTTTAATAGGTAAATACCCGTTAAAAGCGAAATTTTGCCCGTTCAAGCCGGATGCCATCATAGCTAAAACAATTGATGAAGGACCTACCAAAGGAACAACTTTAATATTAAAATTATGTGCCATCCCAACTATAATATTTCCGGGATCAGCAATACACGGAGTACCTGCCTCGCTTATAATACCAATATTGTTTCCTTCGAATACAGGTTTCAAATATTCGCTTATTTGGTTTTTATCGGTATGCTTATTAAGAGCAAAAAATATAAGTTCGTCAATATTAATTTCTTTGTCAATTTTTTTCAGAAATCTTCGTGCTGTACGAATATCTTCTACAATAAAATATTTTATACTATTAATTATTTCGGACAACGAAGACGGAATAACTTCATTTATGGGAGTTTCTTCTATTGTATTTGGTATTAAAAATATTTTTCACTGCATCAGATAAAACTTTTTACATTTTTGAAAAGCTAAAAATACAATTATTTAGTAAATATTTAAAATATTTTAATAATTTTGGAACTCACTATAAAATTATATTTATTATGAAAAATATTAAAAGATTAAATTTTGCAATAGCACTTGGAATTATTTTCCTGTTTAATTTTTCAGCATGTCAGGTAGAGCCGGTAGCAAGTTTTACTGCGAGTAAAATAGCTGTTGAGATTAATGAAACTATAACTTTTACAAATACGTCAAAAGACGGAGATAGTTATGAGTGGGATTTTGGAGACGGCAGTACAAAATCGACAGAAAACAGTCCTTCATATTCATATTCTAGTCCGGGTTCTTATACTGTAACTCTTACGGTTTTTTCGAAAAATGGTAAAAAAAGCGATAAGTCAACAGTTATGATTACTGTCGGATTGTGTCCTCAAACGGTTTCTTATGAGAACTATACATATAATATCGTACAAATCGGAGAGCAATGTTGGTTTGCAGAAAATCTAAGATACTTACCTTCGGTTTCAGGACCGGCTTCAGGTTCAAATACTGAGCCGTATTATTATGTTTACGGATATACCGGTTCCAGTATATCTGAAGCAAAAGCCGTTGGTAATTACGAAGTTTTTGGAGTATTATATAATTGGTCTGCAGCAATGGCAGGTTCAAACAGCAGTGATGAAAATCCAAGCGGTGTTCAAGGTATTTGTCCTGAAGGCTGGCATTTTCCAAGTCGTTCCGAATGGACACAATTAATTGATTATCTTGATGGCAGTATGGTTGCCGGAGGTAAACTTAAAGAAGAAGGTACGGTACATTGGAATGATCCCAATATAGGAGCTACCAACAGTAGCGGATTTACTGCTTTTGGAGGAGGGTATCGTCACTGGGACGGAACTTTTAAAGGTTATCGTACCAACGGAAGTTTTTGGTCATCCACAGATTTAACTACAAATCCGGATTATCCTTCGGGATCTTATTTAAGTATTTTAGCAAGCAGTTCTCAAGCAAATCAAACATATATGGATAAAAATGTCGGTATGTTTGTTAGATGCGTAAAAGATTAATATACAATTACTAAACAAAAAATGACTTTCTCAAAAAAGAAAGTCATTTTTTTTATAATTGAAATTAAGAGATTATCTTTTAATATTTTACCATAAACTTTTATAAATAATTGTTTGTGGTTGTCCTTGTCCCCAAGCTACTCCAACATCACGCCATGCCTGAATCATTTCGCTGACCAATCTTATTTCTCTGTCATAGATAAAATTCCATTCCCGTTCATCAACTTCAAGAATACGTTTTGCTATTTTATCTGCCAATGCCATTGCTTCGTCAAGGCAAGCGGAATTTGGGTCAATTGTAGCAAGTATTGCACCTGCTTCTTCAGCTCCGTCCCAGCTTTGATTAGCATTCCAGATATTAGTAGCTGCGATAAGTTTTGCTTTACATTCAAAATCAATTTTTTGTTGAAAAATCACAGACAAGACAGGGATACTCTTTTCCCAGCAATCAGTAGCCGCATCGGGTATAGAAGTAAGCATCCAGATAGCTTCGTCAAATTCATTCATATCCGCAAGAGATTGAGCTTTTACAATTATTTTGTCACATTGAGCATTATAATAGTCAATGATTTTTTGTTTTCCTTGATTTACAAATGTCTTATAATTAGGATCATTAGTTCTTATATTTCTAATTGCCGTCATATAAGCTCTGGTTTCATTATTTCCAACGCCTCTAACAGTAGTTGAATAACTTGAAAATGCTTTTCCGTCTATACCATCTCCGATATACATTGTTACATCAAGTGTATATGCTTGTTTAGGAGGAGCAGTAGCAGTTAAATCCTTAGTTAACACCGAAACATTTGCAGTAATTATAAATCTTTGATTAAAAGAACCTCCGCTTATACCTTGAGCAGTAACAATCTGCAATAATTTATTTTCAAGATTATTTTTTGCCGTGGCAGGCATATCTTCAATTTGATCGGGAATCCATACTGTAAGTGGCAACCAATCTTTTTCATCAGACTCTTTTATTCCTATTGCATAAACAAAGTTTAAGCAAAATAACAATAATAAGAGTGTCGGAATAATTTTCATATTTTTCATAATTAAATAAATTTTATTTATAAATACTTATTATTTTACCTTTCTCCAATAACCAGTTGAGCTTGACCTAAGCCTCTCATCATAAGTCTGCTGTCAATATTATATTCGCTTTGTAACATTCTTTGGAGGTCTCTTGCCCATCTTCTTGCATCTATAGCCCTTTCTCTGCTGTCATAAAGAGGGATTCTAACCTGTTCAAATAACATCATGTTTTCTGTTGCATGAGTTGTACTAAATCTTCCTTGTACCGTATTATCAAACATCCAGTTTTCTATTATTTCTCCCAATTCATCACCATTATAATCTTCGTAAAGGTCTCCGTCAAAAGAGTCCCATACAAGTATTCTAAGCACAACTTCTCTTCCGTTTGTAAACATATCATCAAAATGAGCTTGTAATTGTCCGTTAAAATTATCGAGATGTGCAATTACAGCTTCCTCGAGTAGAACAGGAAGTTCGGCTGTAAATGATTGTTGACCGGTACCTGAAGCTCCTGCAATTTGTTTATTTGAATAAGCATCTAATCCTTGGAAATTAAAAGTTATGGATCTTTTCGGACCGACTTGATTAACTGTCCATGTAATTTGCATCCATATATCAGCTTGTGCGACTTTCTTTAATTGGTCAATAGGACTTTCATTTATTTCTGCTCCGGATCTGCTTGTAAGCATAGCATCTTCAGCCTGCTGATTTTGTAGTGATCTAAGCGAAGATTCCAGATTTTGTAACGGAAACCCTCTGTCTGCCATTAGTTCATTTATTTTACTGATAACTAATAACAAATCAGGATCGCTCTGTAAAGCTTTCCTGTAATCCGAAACCATAATTTTTGTTCCGTAATCATCAAATTCAATCATATATCCATTCTGATTACACCACACATCACTTGGAACAACCATAATTGTTGGTTTTCGGGCTTGTGAAAAAAGCATTGTTGTAATCAATAAAAAACCTAATAAAATAAAACCTGTTTTTTTCATAATCATTTTAATTTTTATAAGCACGGATACTTATTTATCCGACTTTAAGTTAAACATAAATATATTGTATTTTAAAAAAATACTATTCAATATTAATTATTCCGTCGGCAATCATTTTCTGTCTGAGTTCATACCTGTAAACTGTTACTATTACACTATTTGTAATACTTGACCTTCCCCATCTTCTATTTCTTAAAAATTTAAATCTTATTCTTTCATCTCTGGCTGAAACATAATCTTCATAGTCTCCGTCGTCAGCAAAAAAAATGTTAAAATATGATTCATACTTACGATGTGCATTAACTTCGGCTACTACAGGTCTTTTTTCGCAATCCTGACCACCTTCTGTTATTCCGTTAAATAGTACATCTCTTACAGCATTTTTCTTAGCACGTTTAACAGCCTGAATTCTGTTTCTTCCTGTTCCCCATGCTTTAACTGTTTGTGTACCATCCAGATTATTTGCTCCGATACATTCTGTTTTATGCGAATAAGCACCTGCTGTTTTTTTCTGAGGATTGCAATTTGTAAAAACTGCCAGAGCAATTGTTATCACAAAAACACTAAATAAATAACTTAAATTTTTCATAATTTTATATTTTATATATTTTAAAAACCACTGCCAAGACCTTTAATAATACCTGCATCTTCGAGGTCTTTTCTTAATGCTGCTACATTAACTGTTACAACCACACCAATTTTATAAGTTCTTTTATCAATTTTAATTCTGTCTCCGGCACCAATTGCACCGTCCCCAGACAGACTTACAAACTTCATATATTTACCACCTCTGCTAAAAAACGGGTCAAAGAAGTCTGCTCTTTCCTGTTCAAGATTTACATTATTTGTCAATGCTCGTTGTCCAGGTACTCCTTGCTTTCCTGTAAATCCTCTAAAGATGATGCCGTGTACTGCATTTTTTTTGGCTTGCTCGATTGCAACATTTTGATTTGAAGAATATGACCATACTTTAATAATGTATGTACCTTGAGTGCCCACCCCCACAGGTTCGATTTCGTATCGCCAAGCTTCTGTGTCTTTGTCAGCTCTCATTACTGCACATTGTTGTGTTAAAAATAAAGTCATAATAACTAATAATAACACACCGGAAAATTTCATAATTTTTTTCATAATTAGATTATAAATTATTGGTTATTAACAAATTTTATTCCATTCTTATTAACATACCCGGATATAAATTTCTGCTTCTTCCTCTAAATGTAGTTCTGTCAATATCTCTATTTATTTCCGTATTATCATCTTCTTGATTTTGTTCATAATTTAAAACAACTTCACCTGCATTATATCTGTTATCCCAAATTTCGCTTCTGTTTACTCTGACAGTTCCTACTTTTTCATATTTTGTTAAACCGGTTTCAGAATCCAGTACCTGTTCAAGTACTTCAAATCTTTCTCCTCCTTCTATTCCTTCTTTCATCCCGATTTTTGCAGTTATAGGGTCGCTAGTAAGAAGGGGGACTTTAGGTTTAAAGACATCAAATTCCTTTTGTAATCTTACATAAACATTATCAATTGTTCTTACCGTAACGGTTTCAATTATTGTTTTTTCATCTCTGTCTCCAGAAAATATCAGACGTCCTCTGGCATTAGCACCACCAATAAGATTTAACTGAAATAATTCAGTAGTATCAAATCTTTGTTTTTTTTCTATCTCAATATTATTTTCGGACATCCACAAATCATTATAAAAAACTGCTGCAACCGAATCGTTCCAGTTTAACTGATAAAGATATGCCAAAGCTAAGACCGAATACCCGTCTTTAGATTTTTCATATATTAAATTAGCCGATGTTTTTGTAATTTCTCTTGCAAGTTCCGATTCGATTTTATCAATTCCTGCCAGAGCAATATCTCTTGTTGCAGCAGCCAAAGGTTCATTTCTGATAAAAAATAATTGATTTACAACTACAAAAGTATTCTTAATCAATTCTTCACCGGCATCAGCCAAACTCGCTAATCCTCTTGCTGTTCCTGTCGCAATATGAGCATCCATTTCACTTGCATTATACTGTCCTCTTTTACCGATAAGATTCATATCAAAACTTCCATCTTCCTTTCTGTTAAACCATTTTGCAACTAACTTATTTGCAATTTTTTTTTCTTCAAAAAATTTAGAAATAGCTACGGGAATATCTGCTGCTGCAGAACTGGTTTCACTTAAAAAAGAAGCCAAAACAGGAGAATTAACTTCTAATGAATCTATTGACTCTGTTAGTGCTTGTTCTTCTTCTTCTGATAATGGTTCTGCATCCGAATCTGCATATAATTCCTCCTGAGCTTTTTGTCGTTCTTCTTGAGTTACAGGATAATCTGCCGGATTAAAAGATAAATATTCTATTCTATGGTCATTATAATTATCCGGAAACGGAGCATTAAAATATGCATTTATAACAGTTTCTTTATGAGGAAAATTCTCCGACTCTATTAGTATCAAATGAAGCGAACTTCTTCGGTATTCAAAATCCTGCAATTCATTATTTGATTGAGTTATTGCAGTTAAAACAATTCCTGTGATAAAAAAAATCGTAAT
>SLSH01000387.1 GCA_007130555.1 Bacteroidales bacterium | reverse complement strand
CTGAGAAAATAATGTTACATTTGCCATGAGAGAGTTTTTTTTGGTTTAGCAACTCAAAGATAACCTCTTTGAGATACTTTAAAAAATTTCTCTCATTTTTTTAACGTTTAGGACGCTATTGATTTTAAATATTAAATTAATGAAGTAATTTACATTCTACTGATTGAATTTTAAGAGAAGTATTTAAGATTTTTTTGTTTATAATAAAATTAATGTTTATTTTTGATTTAGTTATTAAATTATATTGATTTTAAGAAAAACGCTATGAAAAACAAATTGATATCATTTAAAAGTAATAGTATTGGCAGATTATTTTTTCCTGTATTACTGTTTATTTTTATTATTAGTTTTGATTCTTGTTCTTTATTTAAGCCCACTCCGGGACCTCCTCCTAAAACAGGGTCCCATGTAAAAAAAGGTCCTCCACCCTGGGCTCCTGCACATGGTTACAGAGCAAAAACACGTTATGTTTTTTTTCCAAGCATTGGTGTTTATTATGACCTGAATCAAAGCATATACACTTATCCCATAGAAGGGAGATGGATTACTGTAGATGTTCTGCCTGCTGAGTTTTCTCATCACAATTTAAGAAAATTAAACCAGGAAGAATTACCCGAAGGTTTAAATCCACAATCACACTATCGTCAAAAACAGAGCAAAACTCCCGGGAAACCTGGTAAAGGTCAAGATAAACAAAAGGGGGGGCCTCCTGATAAAGGAAAGCCCGGAAGAAGATAAAAAAAATGGATTTGCCCGTATTTTTTATTTCATTTTTGATTTAAGAAGAACTTCGGTAAATATTTTTTTTGTATAAAGCGGAAAATCTCCTTTTTGTATCCATCCGTAATATCCCGGATCATTTTTAAGAATATCTTCTAATTTTTTCCCTTTATATTTCCCGAAATTTATACAAATATTATTGTTATCATCGTAAATTAGTCTGCCTGCAAAATCGGCATTTTTATTATGTGACGAAAACTCCGAAATTTCTTCGATAGTTTCTCCTAAGTCATCATATCTTTCCAATTGAGCTTTAAATATTTCAAAAGTTGTTTTTGTGTCTGCCTCGGCAGTATGTGCTTCCTGTATTTCTTTATTGCAATAAAATTTATATGCTGCCGTAAGTGTTCGCGGTTCTTTTTTCATAAATAAAACCTGAACATCAACAAAATTTCTTTTTTTTAAATCTATTTCTGTTTCTGCTCTTAAAAATTCTTCTGCTAACAGAGGGATATCAAATTTATTTGAATTAAAACCAGCGAGATCGGCATCTTCGATAAATGCTTTTAAATCATTTGCAATCATTTTAAATTCAGGGGCATCTTTAATATCTTCGTTTATAATCCCGTGAATGTCGGAAGCAGATTCAGGAATATCCATTTTAGGATTTACTCTGTATGTTTTTTGTTCTTCTTTGCCATTTGTAAATATTTTTAATAGAGAAATTTCTACTATCCTGTCCGAGCCGGGATTTATACCTGTTGTTTCAAGGTCGAAAAACACAATTGGTTTTTTTAGTTTAATTTTCATTATATTTATTTTTTAAAAAAAAAGGGGCATTTGCCCCTTTTTTGAATTTATAAAATTATTAAGAATTAATCATCATCGGCATAATCAACATAAGAATTTCCTCATCCTGGTTATCGTTGTCTTTAGGCAGGATAATTCCTGCTCTAGTCGGATCTGATAATTCCAAAACAATTTCGGTTGTTGACAGATTATGTAAAATATCTATAAAAAAGTTTGATTTAAAACCTATCTGCATTTCGTCACCTGAGTACTGGCAATTGATTGTTTCCTGTCCGGATATTGAATAGTCTATATCCTGAGCCGATATTGTTAGTTGGTTCCCGCTAATTGATAATGCCACCAAATTACTTGCCTGATTTGAAAAAATTGAAACTCTTTTCATGGTACTGTAAAATTCCACTCTGTCAACAATCATTTTATTCGGATTGTCTTTTGGAATTACGGAATCGTAGCTTGGATATACTCCTTCGACAAGTCTGCAAACCAATTGGAATCCTTCGAAATTAAAAAATGCATTCTTATTATCAAACTCTAAAGTGATATCGGAAAATGCTTTTGGCAGAATTCCCTTTAATATTGCTGCAGGTTTTTTCGGTAAAATAAATGCTGATTCGGTTTCTGCTTTTATTTCTTTTCTTTTGTATCGTACTAGTTTATGGGCATCTGTCGCAACAAAAGTAATCCCTGATGTTGTTAGTTCAATAAAAATTCCATTCATAACAGGTCTTAATTCATCTTCTCCCGTTGCAAAAATTGCAGATGATATTCCACTATATAAAATATCCGGAGACATATCTATTCTGTTTACATTATCAGATTTTATAGCAGGAATTTGAGGGAATTCGTCTCCGCTTTGACCTATAAGAGAATACTTTCCGTTTTCCGAAATTATATCAATTTTTAAGCTTTCCGTATCAATATTAAAATTTAATGGTTGTTCGGGAAATTCTTTTAAAATTTCCAGTATTCTTTTTGCATCAATAGCAATAATTCCTTCGCCTTCTACTGTTTCCAGTTCTAATTTGCTTGTTAAAGTACTTTCCAAATCACTGGCAGTTACCTGAAGAGTTTTTCCTTTTATGTCAAACAATAAATTATCTAAAATCGGTAATGCATTTTTTGCTCCTACAACTTTACTTACCAATTGTAAATGTCCTAAAAGATGAGAACTTGATATAACAAAATTCATAATATAAATTTATTAAAATATTAAAAACCTAAAATTAAATATTAAAAACGAAAAATAACACTAAAATTTTTATCAAAAATCAGATTTTATTAACATTGCTTGTTCAATATTTTTGGCTCTAAAAAATGATTTTTTAAAACTAATGGGGTCAATTATATAGTATTGTATTAAAACGACTTCCTCTCCTCCTTGTATTACAGCATATAGTCTTTCTAAATCGAAATCATACAAAATTCCTTCATCATCAAATGCCTGTTCAATATTTTGGCGGTAATATGTTTTCATTGATTTTTTTTCTCCGTTAAAATCTTCTATCGTAAATTTACTGACAACAGGTTCATTTTTTAGACTGTCAATTATCTTTTTTTGAATTTCTTCTTTAATATATGCTTCGAAACCGATAAATTTACATCGTGAAATAAATTCTTTAACTTTTATTGTATCAAACGGGAATGTTACGTTTTGATTATTAATTGTTTTTAGGTCAAATTGATTATTTCCGTTATTAATAGCAATAAAAGATTCATTCAAATTATCGGGATATTCAACATATATTTTATGAATATCATTTACATGATAATTAAAAACTATTCTTTCTCTCCATTCGTTAATAAATGTGTTGTATCTGACCGTTAGATACCCGCTGAACCCGGGGATATGTACAACAAAAGGGACATCAGAGTTTTCCATTATCATATAAGTTCCTGTATTATCCTGAGTAACCCCGCCGACATAATAAGTTTTTGACAATCTGTTATTCTGATAAATTTCACACTTAATTCCTTTAACACTTATTGATCTTAATACATAGTCATATTTTTCTTTAGGAACCGGAGAGGATATTTCCATTCTTCTAAAAGTTTCTAATAGTAAGTTTACCAGATCTCTTCGTGCTCTGTATCTATCATTAACTGTCCAGTATCCATTTTGTCTTTTTAGTGTAATCTCCTGATTTCGCTTATCTACCAGAAATATCTTGTTAATCGAGGCGGTATCTTCAATAAAAAAATCTCTGAGAACACGTTGTTCGGTGTCTTTCCCTGAATTATATATAATTATAATAACTATTATTAATCCAACTAAAACTCCCAAAATAATATAATTTGTTTTTTTCATTTTTTTAATTTTTCTTTAAAAAATCATGAATTGTTTTTTTGAATTTACTTACGGATTCTATTTTTTGATATCTTATTTTTCTAAGAACTATAATAATCGTTCCGATTATCATTAATATCAAAATCGGAATTACGGAATTTATCCATGTCCAGGTACCAGAAGTTTTGCGGACTTTTGTATTGTCCAAAACCCTGATAGTTTGTTCTCTCATACGCAAAGAAATCAAGTCGTTATCTGCACAAAGATAATTAATACAATTAAGAATGAACTGAACATTCCCTGGGGTAAATTGCTGTTCGTAGTATTTGTCATATCCGAGCGGAAATGTTTGTACTTTATCTCCTTTTCTTTTAATTTCGTTTCTAATAAAATCACCGTCAGAAATAACTATCATTTGTGTTGGCACACTGGTTTCTTTATAATCATAATCTTCACTTTCGGTAAATTCGGGGGTTAATCTGTTTTTATAATTAGAGGTAAAAACTCCTTCAAGCAATACTGCCATAGGTCTATGAGGCTGATTAAAAGTTGCTATTTCGGGTTCTCTCCGAAGTATTTCCAAGCTTACCTGAATAGGATGTATAAGTGTTTTGGAATATCGGGAAGTTCTTAATAAAACTGTTTTTTTAATATTCGGGTCCAATCCTACCGTATCAATACTACTGACAAAGTGGGTTCTCATAGGTTCTACATTTCTGACTAACGGGTGATTAAGCAAAGTGTCGGGTATTATTAACGGAAAATAATACCAGGGCATTGGTGCAAATTCGGGTTTCCCTGCTACTGTATTAACAACAACGGGAATTTTTAAGCATCGTAAATCCTGAATTAAATCGGGATTAATTCTTACTCCGTAATTAAACAACATATCGGATAAATTAATATCCCGAAGCATTGCCATTTCGTAAGGTTTATGCGACAGGCTATCCATATCAATATGCATCCATTCAACCAGCCACAATACTTTTCCGCCGTTCATTATATATTGGTCTATAATAAATTTTTGACGTTCTGTAAATCGTTTTTTTGGTTTTGCTATAACTACGGCACAGTACCCGTCTAATGCGTCAATTATATTATTCATTTTAAGCCTGTCAATATCATAATATCTGACTAATTCCGTCATTATTTCCCATGCTTCATACTCGTTCAGTTCTTCGTTTTCTTCAAGAAAAGCAATTTTCTGTAACCCCGGTCTTGTAAGCATCCATATAGCATGTATAAAATCTCTTTCCAATTCTGTTTCACTAAATCCTGCAAATTGTTCAACATTTAACTGATGTGTGCTTAGTAAATTTATGGGAAATTCCCTCCCCTTATATTTAACTAATGCTCCTGCAAAAATTACTTTTTCGGAAACTCCTCCGTCTTGTGTTTGCCTGATATAAGAAGGACTCAGTCCTTTTTCGTAAAGTTGATAGTGGACTTCTCTGTTTGTTTGAGGGTCTCCGTGTTTAAAAGGATTTTTAAATTCAAAGTCAATATAGTCAGAATGATACGACAAATTATCTAAAAATTCATATAAAACTCTGCGATACCTTATCAGGTGAACAGGCATATCATCAGCTTCAAGAAAAACTTCAATATAAACAAAATCGTCTAATTCTTCTAAAACTTCTTTTGAAATAGGGCTGATTGAAAATCTTTTTTCTTTAGTCAAATCAAAACGACTAAAAGTCAAAGATGATAATATATTTACAACGGCTATTATTAAAAGTATTAATATTAGTTGAATAATATTATGCTTTTTAATTCCTTTGCGAGTATTTTTAGCTTTTTTTTCCATTTAGTATTATTACCATTTACGACTTTCAAGCCTCAATTTTGTTAAAAAAATAAAAATACTTATTACACTTAAGAAATATATTACATCTCTGGTATCAATAACTCCTCTGCTCATAGATCTGTAATGGTCGTTTATTCCTAAAGAAATCACAAAGTCTGACACTTTCCCCGACAAAGTTAATTGTGCCAAATTATCAAACCCTAAAAAAAAGACATAGCAAAATAATACACTCAGTAAAAATGCAATAACAGAGTTAGAAGTTAGCGATGATGCGAATACTCCTATTGCAGAATATATCGCAGCAAGGAAGAACAAGCCGATGTATGACCCGAAAATTGCACCATAGTCAACATTGCCGACAGGATCTGCCAGATAATTTATTGAAACTAAATAAAACAATGTGGGTACTAAAGCGATTAAAACCAAAATAACCGAAGCCAAATATTTTGCCATTACAATTTGCAATTCCGACAAAGGTCTGGTTAATAATAATTCTATTGTGCCTGTTCTTATTTCTCCCGAAAAAACATTCATGGTAATAGCGGGTACCAGAAACAAAAACACCCATGGCGAAATAATAAACAATGTATCTAAATTTGCAAAACCAATATCAAAAACATTAAATCCTCCTTTAAATATCCACATAAACATACTGTTGATTAACAAGAATATTATTACAACCAGATATCCCGTAACCGAGTTGAAAAATTCTTTAATCTCTTTATAAAAAAGCACCCTCATTTATCGCATTGTATTTTACAAAATTCAATTACAAAAGTAGTTTTTTTTCGATACTAAACCAAATTGTATGAATTGCTTCATTATTATATAATACTTTTTTGATAATTTTATTTTACAGACGGGGTATTATTTTTATAATTTCAAATATCAGAATCAATAAATTTATATTCTTCAATAGTTTTATAAATTGGACCGTCTTTTGTTAATATAGATTCTTTAAACCTGAAATTATCCACAATAAAACTGATTTTTGGAAATTCTATATTTTGCAAAATTTCTAAAAAATCTTTTTTGTTTTTTACCGATTTAACTCTGGCAATGGTGAGATGGCTCATAAATCTTGTTTCTTTTTCAAACAGAGAGGAAAGTGCGGTATCAATTTTTTCTTGTAATATATTGCAATTTGTTAAATGTATCCATATTATTCTGATAAATTTTTCGGAAAAAACTCCTATATATTTGGCTTCGGTTTCATACTTGCTTGCTTTAATTTCTTTAAGCATTTCTGTTACTTTATAAATATGCTCTTCTTCCGTCTCTCCAAGGAATTTTAATGTTAGATGCAAATTTTCGGGTTTTGTTTTTTTGCCGATAAATCCCGGGAGTTTTTCTTGTATTTTTACAATTTCCTTTTGAATTTCTTTTGGAATATCTATTGAAATGAAAGTTCTTTTTTTCATTTGATTTCGGGTGATTTTAAAAACACAGGATTAATACTTGTATCCCTTTGTTTCTGAATTATTTTCAATTTCAACATCTAAAGCAATAACAATTCTGTTTACAAAATTAAAATATGCAACAACGAGTGTGGCATCCAAAATTCCGCTATCGCTAATTCCTGATTTTTTTAAAGGTTCTGTAATATCTTCTTTTTTTGATAATTCGGGATTAATAGTTAATATATGGCTAAATTCACAAAGTTGTAATTCTCTGTTTGTTAATTCTGCTTGTTTATAATCATTTCTTAATTGTTCTACTCTTTTTTCATTTTTCCAGTAATGATTTAATGCTTCTGCATGATGTATCTGACAATATTTGCATTTATTTCCGGCTGAAACTACGACAGCCATCATTTCTCTTTCGGCACGAGACAGTTCGGATCTTGTAAACATTATTTCCATATATAAATCGATATGCTTAACAATACTTTCGGGTCTTAAACTTTGAATACAGTGGACTTCTGCAAGTTTTCCTCTTTTACATATCAGGTCGTCATATATTTCTTTTAGTCTGTCTGTTGCTTCTTCGTATTTGATTATTTTAATTCTACTCATTAAATTATAATATTAAAAAGCTTAAAGAACTGATTTAAAAGCATCTAACCATTTTTGTTTATTTGCTTCAAGCGAATATTTTTCGACAACTGTCTGTCTTCCTGCTTTTCCAAGTTTTTCGCGAAGTTCCGGTGATTCAATTAAAAGTGATAATTTTTCGACCCATTCTTCTCCTGTAGTAGCTAAAAAGCCGTTAACACCGTCCCTGATTATTTCTGTATTAACTCCTACGGGCGACATTACAGTAGGTATTTCCAATGCCATATATTGAAGACCTTTTAATCCGCATTTTCCCCATGTCCATTTATCATCAGGCAGTGGCATTATACCAATATCGAAACGAGATAAATCTTTAACTTCTGTTTCGGCTTTCCACCATTTTCCTTTTATTTCCAATACTCTGTTCGCATAATTTCCATCTCCGATAACCTCAATTTTTATTTTTTTTCTGTATTTTTTCTTAAGTTTGATTAAAATCCTAAGAGCAGTTTTAAAATGTTTTAAAGTAGTAATACTTCCCGACCATCCGATTATTACAGTATCATCATCCGTTTTTCCGGCATGTGTTTTTTTATATAATGAAGTATCTATTGTTGTAGGAATAATAATTGTATTATTATTAATTTTTTTTGAATAACTCTGCAAATACTCATTTCCTGTAATTACAAGGTTTGAAAGTTCAATAATTTTGGATGTTTTTGCAGGATTTTTTAACCATGCCATTTTTTTATTTGCATCCGAAACATCCATCAGCCATATAGAATCATCAAAATCGAGTATTATTGGCACTCCTGTTTTTTTTATTTTCT
>SLSH01000240.1 GCA_007130555.1 Bacteroidales bacterium | reverse complement strand
CTAATGCCACAAAATTAACAAACAATAATATATATAGAATTAATATGTTCTTCATTTATACTAAAAAAACCACAAAAAAACAAAAATTTTAACAAGTAATAAAAGATTTATAAAGTTTTTTCACATTATCAATTAAAGCTTTGGTGTCATATCCGCAATAATTAATAAGTTCTTCCTGCGTTCCGTGATTAATGAATTTATCAGGAATTCCTAATCTGACGAGTTTTGTATTATAATTATTGTCTGCAATAAATTCTAAAATTGAGCTTCCGAATCCCCCGATAATTGCATTATCTTCTATGCTGATAATATTTTTATATTTTTTACAAATATCATGAAGCAGGTCTTCGTCAATCGGTTTTGCAAAAAGCATATCATATACTGCAATGTTAATATCTTCTTTTGCAAGATTATCAGCTACATCAAGAGCGGCATTTCCTACGGGTCCAATTGAAAGGATTGCTAAATCATTGCCTTCTTTAAGGCAATATCCTTTTCCTATGGTTATTTCGGAGAATTTTCCGTTACTGTTATAAATATCCGTATATCCTCTTGGATATCTTATAACAAACGGGGATTTATTTTTTTCTAATTGTGCCGTAAACATAAGATTTTCTAACTGCGTAGCATTTCTGGGAGCAGCGATAACAATATTAGGGATGCACCGCAAAAAAGATATA
Source organism: Bacteroidales bacterium (assembly GCA_007130555.1). GTDB lineage: Bacteria > Bacteroidota > Bacteroidia > Bacteroidales > ML635J-15 > SLSH01. The sequence goes on along the minus strand of SLSH01000240.1, from coordinate 7,775 downwards.
TCAAAAGTTCCGTGATGTGTAGCTCCGTCATGACCTACAAGTCCTGCTCTGTCTAAGCATAAAATTACCGGTATATTTTGTAGTGCTACATCATGTATTATCTGGTCGTAAGCTCTTTGGCTGAATGAGCTGTAAATATTACAAAAAGGTTTCATTCCTTGTTTTGCCAGTCCTGCTGCAAAAGTTACCGCATGCTGTTCTGCAATACCGACATCAAAACATCTGTCTGGAAATAATTTGCTGAATTTTGTAAGAGAACATCCCGAGAGCATTGCAGGGGTTATTGCCACGATTTTATTATTTTTTTTCGCAAGTTCAATAATTGCATCTCCAAAAACATCCTGAAATTTTATTTTATTCGGATTTGCTGATTTAGCAGAAATAATCTCGCCCGTTTTTATATCAAACGTACTTGGAGCTGCGTGCCATCCTGGCTGGTCAATTTCGGCTTTTTTAAATCCTTTTCCTTTTTTAGTAATAATATGCAATATTTTAGGTCCGGGAACATCTTTTAAATCATCAAAAAGTTTAGACAAAAGCACGACATCATGTCCGTCCACAGGTCCGAAATATCTAATTCCGAGAGATTCGAAGAAATTACTGTTTCGTAAAATAATAGATTTAAGAGCATTGTCAATTCGCTGAGTAAATCCTTGTACATCAGCTCCCAATCTATTTAATCTTCCCATAAATTTCCATACATCGTCTTTAATTCTGTTATATGTTTTAGATGTTGAAATATCGGTTAAATATTCTCTTAATGCACCGGTGCTTTTGTCAATAGCAATTTTATTATCATTTAAAATAATCAGCACATCACTTTTAGTTGTAGCGACATTATTCAGCCCTTCAAAAGCCATTCCTCCCGTAAGAGAGCCGTCTCCTATAACTGCAATAACTTTTCGGGTTTCGCCTTTTAACTTGCTTGCCACAGCCATACCGAGTGCGGCAGAAATACTTGTAGAAGAATGACCTACACCAAAAGAATCATAAACACTTTCTTTAGGAGAAGGAAAACCGCTGATACCTTTAAATTTTCTGTTTGTATGAAAAACATCCCTTCGTCCCGTTAAAATTTTATGCCCATAAGCCTGATGACCTACATCCCAAACGATAAGGTCTTCGGGAGCATTAAAAGAATAATGAAGTGCAACGGTTAATTCGACAACTCCGAGACTGGCACCAAAATGAGCAGGATTTACAGCTACCGAATTGATAATAAAATCCCTTAACTCCGAACAAACATGCACTAAATCCTTTAAATCAACAGCTTTTAAATCTTTAGGATTGTTTATATTCGTTAAAAACTTATATTTATTTTCTACAGCCATATTCGAACTATGAAGAGCAAAAATAAGCATATTTTTATTATTATCAAAATAAAAAAAAATTAACAACCAATTGTAAATAAAAAAATTAAACATATATTTTTTATTAAAAATACTTAATTAAATTTGCCTAAATGTTATAAATTTATTATTTCTAATAAAAAAGGCTATGAAAACAAATGCAATAAAGTATTTAATTGTAATTACAATTGTTAGTGTTACTATTTTTTCTTGTGTTCCTCAAAGACAATTCGAAGACATGAAATCGGAAAGGGAGAGAAGTGAGAGAGCAAGAAGAGAGCTTAAAGGTGCTAACGAATCACTAACAACTGCGAATAATGAGATGGAAAAAAGAATTGAAAGACTTGAACGTTCAAATAGTGGATTAATTCTGGATTCAACAGTCAGAGGTAATGCATACAGAACACTAACGCATCAGTATGATAAGGTTACCGAGCTATATGAACAATTACTCAGAAATCAGGAACAACTTGTTGCCGGTGCAGATTCGGAATCAAGAAAAGCCATGTCTCTTTTATTAGATACAAGACAAGAATTACAAAAAAAAGAAGACGAATTACTTGCTCTTGAAAAAAGACTTAATTTGGAAAGGGCAAATCTAGAAGCATTAAAAATCCGTCTTGACATGCAAGAAGACGAGTTAATTGAAAAAAATAAAAAAGTCATGGAATTACAGGCAATACTTAATTCAAAAGATTCTGTGATGAACGCCCTGAGAAATGCCGTAGCGGAGGCATTAGTAGGATTCGAAGGAGAAGGTCTTACCGTTACAATGAAAGACGGAAAAGTTTATGTTTCATTAGATGAAAAGCTATTATTCGAAACTGCCAGATGGAATGTTGATACGAAAGGGCAACAGGCATTAAGAAGTCTTGCTCCTGTATTAGAAAGAAACCCCGATATTAACATTATGATAGAAGGACATACTGATGATGTGCCATACAGAGGCAGTGGTAATATTGAAGATAACTGGGATCTTAGCGTAAAAAGGGCAACTGCAATAGTAAAAATACTTTTATCAAATTCAAAAATTGACCCTTCAAGAATAACGGCTGCCGGCAGAGGTCCGTATCATCCTGTTGACCCCGGAAAAACAACAGATGCAAGAGCCAAAAACAGAAGAACCGAAATTATTCTGACTCCGAAGTTGGATGTTTTATATGAAATAATGAAAGATAAATAAGCTAGCCGGATTTACTGTATTCCTTCGGTTGTTGCTTCCGGATTAATTTTCTTGATTAAGCCTTGTAAAACACTTCCGGGTCCTACTTCCACAAAATGTTTTGCTCCGTCTGCACTCATATTTTTTACTGTTGATGTCCACATAACAGGACTAACCAATTGTTTATTCAGATTGTCTTTAATTTGTACGGAATTTGTATATGGTTTTGCATCAACATTTTGATATATCGGGCATACCGGCTGATTAAATCCGGTTGACATAATTGCTTCGGCAAGTTCTTCGCGTGCAGATTCCATAAAAGGCGAGTGAAAAGCCCCTCCTACCGGAAGTTTAATTGCTCTTTTAGCTCCTGCTGCAATCATTTTTTCGATGGCAATATCAATTCCCGCATTTGAACCCGAAATAACGATTTGTCCCGGAGAATTATAGTTTGCCGCTACAACAACTTCGGAAATTTCACTGCATATCTTATTAACAATTTCATCATCTAAATTTAATACCGCAGCCATACTTGAAGGATTCCTCTCACATGCTTTTTGCATTGCCATAGCTCTTTTAAGCACTAAAACCAAACCATCTTCGAAACTTAATGCTTTTGCGGAAACAAGAGCGGAAAATTCTCCAAGCGAATGTCCTGCAACCATATCGGGACGAAAATCGTCTAATGTCAGCACATTTATTACCGAATGTAAAAAAATAGACGGCTGTGTTACTTTTGTTTGTTTTAACTCATCTGCCGTTCCCGAAAACATAATATCGGTAATTTTATATCCCAAAATTTCGTTGGCATTATCAAATAATTCTCTCGCTTTTGAATTATTCTCATATAATTCTTTACCCATCCCTACAAACTGGGAACCTTGTCCCGGAAATACATAAGCTCTCATAGTTATATAATTTTGTTAATATTAAAAAAAATAAAAATTATCAAACAAAAATAAAATAATATTTTATTATACGAAAATGAAAAAGGAAAAATGAATTCGGGGAAAATTATTATTATTATTATTATGTTCCCACTATCGTAAGATTGCATTTAAAATCTTGCGGAAATGGTAGTGGTAATAAACAGACACATTATAAAAATACATAAAGATTAAAAATTATGCATAAACAATAATTTATATATTATATTTGTTAATAATTTTGGTTTATAAATTATGATTCAGGTAAAAATATCGGTATGATAAAAATTGATAAAAAATTAATCATCAAAGTAGGTAAAGAAACGGTAGAGCACGAGGCATTAACAATAAAAAAGTTAGTTGACAATATAGATAATGATTTTGCCACAGTAGTTGAGAAAATTGCTAATTCAACAGGTCGTGTGATAATAACGGGAATTGGTAAAAGTTCGAATATTTCGCAAAAAATCGTTGCAACATTAAATTCAACAGGTACACCTGCAATTTTTATGCATGCGGCGGACGCAATTCACGGAGATCTCGGTATAATTCAGAAAGACGATATTGTTTTGGTAATTTCGAAAAGCGGAAATACTCCTGAAATAAAAGTTTTGATACCTTTAATAAAATCCATGGGTAATTTATTGGTAGCGATTGTTGCCGATAATAATTCTTTTCTTGCAAAATCCGTTGATTATGTTTTAAAAATTAATGTAAACGAGGAGGCTTGTCCCAATAATCTCGTTCCCACATCAAGTACAACGGCACAATTAGTTATGGGCGATGCCCTTGCCGTTGCATTGTTACATACAAAAGGATTTACAAACGAAGATTTTGCACGCCTTCATCCGGGAGGAATTATCGGAAAAAAACTGTATTTACGGGTTGAAGATATTTTTATCCATAACGAATCACCGTTTGTTTATCCCGATGATAATATCAATAAAGTAATAAGCGAAATGACAAGTAAAAGACTCGGAGCTACCGCAGTTGTTGACAAAGACAAAACTCTTCTGGGTATTATCACAGACGGTGATTTAAGACGTATGCTGGAAACATACAAAGGAAATATATCGGATATTACGGCAAAAAATATAATGAGCAATAACCCTAAAACTGTTCAGAAAGACGAACTTGCCGTAAATGTACTTAAACTAATTAAAAACAATAACATAACTCAGGTAATTGTAACAAATAAAAATAAATACCTCGGAATAGTGCACTTTCATGATTTAATGCGTGAAGGAATTGTTTGATTTTTTTATTTAATAACCCGATTTTAGTACATGACAAAACATTATCATAATTTTGATACGTTGCTTGTAATCAATTATTTTAACACTGATGACTCTGATTTTTATGATATTCACTGATTAATTACTAATGAAAATCTGTGATTATCTGTTTTATTTGTGTCATCTGCGTTCAAATAATATAATTACAAAAAGTTTTGTCATGTACTAAATAACCCGATAAAAATATTAACAAACAGTACTTCATAAATCACTGCAATATTTTACAAAAAATTTGTGTTTAAGATTTAATTTTACATGATAATTATGTATTTCTTTATTTTAAAGTTATAAACAAAATGTTAAAACGAATTTTCATATTACTATTTTTATCTAATTTAATTATAAATTTTTCGTATTCACAGTTTACGGGTTCCATACGTCCCGAAAAGCCCAGGTTGGTTGTAGGGATTGTTGTGGAACAAATGCGTCAGGAATATCTGGACAGATTCTGGGATGATTTCGGGGATAAGGGCTTTAAAAAACTTGCAATAAACGGCACATATTTTAAAAATGCTCATCTTAATTACAGTTTAACGCAAACTAGTCCGGGTTATGCAACAATTGTTACCGGTGCAGAACCATCGGGACATGGAATTGTTTCAGATTACTGGTATATTCCGTTAACCGGCGAAAAAGAAAAAAGTATTGAATCTAATAAAAGCTATTCGGTAACAGGTATAAAAAAGCAAAGATTATCATATTCTCCCGAAAATCTTTTTTCGGCAACTTACAGTGATGAGGCAAAATTGTTCAGTAAAGGGAAATCGAAAATAATCAGCTTGTCTCTGAATCCCTTAGGCGCAATCTTATCCGGCGGTTATACTGCTGATGCCGCTTACTGGTTCGACGACAAATCGGGAAAATGGATAAGCAATACTTATTATATGGAAGAATTACCCGATTGGGTTGACACCATAAATGCAAGAAAATCTCCTGAAAAATTCCTTGAAAGACAATGGAAACCGTTAATGGATATTGAAAAATATACGCAAACACTGCCCGACACAAATATTTATGAATTTGGAATATACGGAACCTATAAAACATTTCCGTATGACTATAAAGAAATACGTAAATATGTGCGGGATTTTGAACTAATAAATCTAATCCCCGAAGGAAATACTCTTACAACTGATTTTGCAATAGCGGCACTGTTAAACGAAAATCTCGGAGAAAATGAATATACCGATTTTTTATTTATAAACTATTCCGTTACCGAAAATATCGGAAATCTTTATGGTCCTCAATCGGTTGAATTGATGGACGCTTATTTACGTCTAGATAATGATCTGGGACATTTAATAACTGTTCTTGAAGAAACTGTCGGGAAAAATAACTTTATTTTGTATTTAACTTCAAACTGCGGTGTCAGTGAAGTTCCGCAATATCTCACAGATAACAAAATGCCTGCGGGTTATTTCAGACAACACTATATAAAAGCACTGCTGAACAGTTATTTACGCGTTATTTACGGAGAAGGAAACTGGATACTGGATTTTAATAATAATCAGATATACTTAAATCGGGTACTTATCGAAGATTCACAAATTCCTTTGCGGGATTTTCAAAATACAGTCGCAGGATTTATTATAAATTCAAAAGGTATTGCCAATGCAATAACATCGTATAATATGCAAAATAATGTTTTTCTGGAAGGCATCCCCCTGAAAATGCAAAACAGTTATAATCCTAAGCGTTCCGGCGATATTATGATATCTTTAAGCCCGGGATGGATAGAGGACATGACAAATGTGGTTGCTCATAATTCGGGATATACATACGATACGCATATACCTTTAGTCTGGTACGGGTGGAAAGTCAGAAGGCAAACAATTTATGATGAAATAAATATTACCAATATCGCACCGACAATTTCAATGATATTGAATACGCCTAAACCTGCACTATCTACAGGTATTTCCATGCCTCAAGTATTTATAGGAAAATAAATATTAACCATGTAAGTTACTAAATTAAGTCAAAAAAAATATTTTATTCCATTTATTTTTATTTATTTTGTATAAAAAATTTAATCTTATGAAAACAACAATTGTATTTTTATCATGCTTACTGATTGCAGTAATGAGTTATTCTCAGGCAGAGGAACAAATAAATATTACAAATGATACTACTTATGTAGATACATTAAACAGGAATACTCTCGGAATAAATGTTTTTCCGATTTTCGGGATGCTTGGCGGAGGAGTAAATACCAATACGAAAATTTATGTACAGTACAAGCATTATTTCGATAAAATGAATTTACGTACAAGTTTTAACTTTACAAATTACTACAAGCCGAACAGAAGCATTGATTTTATTGACCAATACAGAGACACTGTTGTTACTGACACAGCCACATACATCAGAGATACGATGATTTTTAGGAATTTCAGCAATAATATTTTTTCTTATGATTTCAGATTAGGTCTTGAAGCGGCATTTGTTCAGGAAAATATCAGACTACATATCGGAGGTGCTGCCATTGTAGGATATAAATGTTTTGAAGAAAACTACTATCACTATAAAAAAGGAATAGACAGTCTGCCTTTTGAAAGAATAAATTTTATCCGGAAACCCGAGGAAATAGGTAATATTAAAACAAGTTACCTGAAATTAGGAGTTGATTTAAGCATCGGAGTTGATATAACAATTTCTCCAAATATTATCCTTACTCTCCAGTGTACTCCTGAATTAGCTTATTATAAAAGCTTTAAACAATCCTTAAATGACCCTGATAATTATTATACTGAACCTATTACCGAAAGATTAGTTTTTACTCCTGATTTTATTGATTTTATTATAAGTATAAGATTTTAGAGAGTTGTGAGTGTCGTCATAAAGCAGGTTTACTTTAATTTTTTGTCAATTATATAATTTAAAATATTATCAGGGCGGTATAAGTTTCAATATTAGTAACCCCGGGAGGAATCGAACCTCCATCATAAGAACCGGAATCTTATATTCTATCCATTAAACTACGGGGTCAAAAGCAATGTTAAAGAAACAAGAGAACATATTTTTTTTAACTTTAGAGTAATCT
>SLSH01000132.1 GCA_007130555.1 Bacteroidales bacterium | reverse complement strand
TGATTTTTTACGAATACCGACTTGATAGTCTGTCGGCATTTACTAAACCTGCTACAAGATTTTACTTCGTTCATCTTGTTAGCGGTTTAGTATAATATGCAATACTTCTTAAATCAAAAATCCTTGTTCATTGTTCATTATTCAATGCAAAGATACAGCGTACCGAGATACTAAAAAAATATTTATAATTTACACACTGATTAGTTACAAAATAATTACTCTTAAGTCTTTTGAGATTTTTCGCATTTTTTCATACTATTCCGGATAATTGCGAATTTATAATTAAATTTGTAACATATTACTTTTATATTAAATCTTTATAAAATGCGGATAGATATAATAAGTGCTTTGCCCGAACTGCTTTTCAGTCCTTTAAATCATAGTATTATTAAAAGGGCGCTTGATAATAAAATTGCAGAAATTGTTATTCATGATTTACGCAAATACGGTTTGGGGAAACATAAGCAAATAGACGATTATCCTTATGGAGGAGAAGCAGGGATGGTAATAATGATAGAACCCGTATTTAATATTATCAATAAATTAAAAAACGAAAGAAAATACGATGCGATTATTTATACTTCGCCGGACGGAAAAAAATGGAATCAAAGCACGGCAAATGATTTAAGTACAAAAAACAATCTGATACTTTTATGTGGGCATTATAAAGGAATTGACCAGAGAATAAGGGATTATTTAATTACCGAAGAATACAGTTTGGGAGATTTTGTTTTAACAGGAGGGGAACTTGCCGCTGCCGTTTTTTGCGATAGTATAATAAGACTTTTGCCCAAAGCCATAGGAGACGAACAATCCGCTTTAACAGACTCTTTCCAGGACGGATTACTGGGTCCGCCCGTTTATACAAGACCGGCTGTTTTCAATAAATGGAAAGTGCCCAAAGTACTTATGTCGGGAAATTTTGCGGAAATTGATAAATGGAAAGAAAAACAAATCATCCAAAGAACAAAAAAATTAAGACCGGACTTATTGGACGATAAATAAGATACTAAAGTTTCGCACTTACTTTTATTGTCATATATGTCTGTTTATAAGCCGATTACAATAATAATATTTGATTTTAACCATAGTGGGGAATAATAAAATAAGTAGTTAATATTGATTTTTCCATTTTCATTTATTTATTCGACTTTTGTCTTGATACTTCGACTGTTGCTCAGCACAAGTGTTTCGACTAGTCGCTTAGCACAAGTACTTCGGTTGTTGCAGCACAAGTACAAAAGTCTGCAAAGAATCAAGAAAAACGACATTTCAACTTGTCCGTAGGACATGGACATTAATAAAAAGGTTTAGCTTTGGATATTTTTTCCCGTAGGGAATACAGTTATTGTAAAATGTGTATGTCCTGACGGACAATCGAAACGTAAGATGACATGGTTTTTTTATTAATGTTAAAACCCTAACGGGTTAATGGATTTTTAATAAATTGATGTAAATGCGAAACTTTAGTAAGATAAATTCTATTGTTCAAATATCACTCTTGCTTTCTGCCAATCAAATCCAGATATGTCGGATAATGGTCGCTGAACCCTCCGTGGTACCGGAACCCTATATAAGTCCTGTATGGTTGATAACCCCCGTATCTTTCGTCTTTTTCTGTCAGCCAGTCTGCTTTAAAAATATGAACATGCTCTTTAGAGGTATATATATTATTTAATGTGTCTAATAATGCCCCCGATACAATAAACTGGTCAATTAATCCCCACTGTCCCCGAAACTTTAAAGTGCCAAGTCTTTTTTCCATTTTTAAATGATAAGATAAATTATATAAACTTTGAGGCAGGATTCCTGAAAAATTATATTCTGCATTTAAACTTTCGATTATACACCTGCTTTCAGGCTCATCATTAAAATCCCCCATAATTATTATATTGGCTCGTTGATTGATATTGAAAATTGAATCAACATGTGTTCTTACAAGTTCTCCGCAATACATTCTTAATGGTTTTGTCTCCATTTCTCCGCCAAATTTAGATGGCCAGTGATTTACAAAAATATGTAAAGTATCATCAGTTTCGCTTACTCCTTTTACGTAAAGAATGTCTCGTGTCGGTCTTTTGCTTAAATGTTCAGGAAAATTTACTGCAATCGGATAGTGCAAAATCGGAGTAAATTTGGTCTCCCTGTAAAACAATGCAACATCTATTCCCCTGTTGTCGGGAGATTCATAATGTATTATTTTATAATCGGAACTGTACAGAGAAGTTCGTCTGATAACTTCTTCGAGAACAAATCTGTTTTCAATTTCACAAATGCCAACTATTTCAGGTAAATCCCATCCGCCAACGGCAACAATAACCTGATAAATCTGACGGAGTTTTGTCTGATATCTGAAATTTGTCCAAGCTCTTGCTCCGTCAGGAGTAAAATCATCATCTCTTTTATCGGGGTCGTTTTCGGTATCAAACAAGTTCTCGACATTATAAAACATTATGCGGAATCCTTCTCTTGATCCTTCAATATTATAGATTGTTTTTTGCGTTGTCTTTTCGGTACTGCATGAAGACAGAGCAATTAGCCAAATTGCCGTCAGTAAAATCAATAAACGTATGGAATTAAACATATATACTTTTTTTGTTAAAGTACAAAGATGAAAAATATTATTTGATATTTAAAATTATCATTCTGTTTTTTCAAATGCTCCTATGTCGGGTTTCCCGTCTGCTAACCTGTAATTACCATCCTGGTCGAAAGGAACTTGCTCGGCAAATTCCATTTTACCTGCATCTATTGCTGCGGAAGCTTCATCTAATCTGTAATTATACGGGGCAGTAGCAGTACTTATAAAGTTCGGATTTTTATTAAATATGTTGTCAATAAAGAAATCGCTGCTTTCAAGTTCGGCTGCATCTTTATATTTTATTAAACAGTTGTCGAATCTGAAGTTTGCCATTGCATCTACGCTTAAATCAAGTCCTATCTCGGTATCTCTGCTTCCGTATATAATGCAATTTGCAAAATGCGCATTTTTTAAATCTCTGTATGATGTGTGAGTTTGCCCGTTTTGAGAATAATGGTAATAATTATTCAGTATTAATTGCGGAGTATTTCTCATTGATTTGTAATAGTTTACCATAGTACAGTGAGTAAAATAATACTCTCCGCCGATAATACATGCTACGGTATATTTTCCGCAATTTGCAAATACACAATTCTCTGCTTCAATATGAGAACCCAAAGCATATAATCCCGCAATTTTTGCATTTTCGATATTACTGTTTTTTAGTATTAGAGTAGGAGTACCATGTGTTACAACCGAATCTACCTGCAACCCGATAATAGGATTACGTATATTTGCATAATTAATTTCATTGTATTTAGAACCTGCAAGCAAATGAATACCCCCGAAAATATGTATTGTATTGCCATGATTATCCTGAAGATATGCTCCCCATTGACCGGGAATATCCCTGTAATATTCCTCTAACCTGTCTCCTGTAAATAAAACCGGATTTCCGTATTCTCCGTTTACTTTTAACGTACCTTGGATAAACAAACTGCTACCACGGTGAAAGTAAATTTTTGTACCCGCTTCAATAGTTAATGTAACATCTGTTTCTACCAAAGCAGAATTATAAATTAAAAACGGTTTGTCGCAAGTCCATAGTGTATCGTTCTGTATTATTCTGCCATTAATCAAATGAACGTCCTGTCCGAATGCAACTAAATGAACATCCTGAACATTATTGTTATATCTGAATACAACCGAATCGTGTTCAATCATTTTATCTCTGTTGGGGTCTATGGTAACTTCTACAAAAATAAAAAGAGAATCTCCGGGAGCCAGAATATAGTCGGAATATGAATTTGTAGGACTTCCGTCTATATTAAGCCGATAATTGGACGAATTTCCTCCCGCTAAAAAAATCCTGTCAATTTTTATTGATTGATTTTTGTTGGGATTTTTAACTTTAAAATGCTTGGTTGTACTTCCTATTGTCGTAAAAACAGTGTCAAAATGAACCGTATCAATCGAAAATATTAATTTGTCATTTGGATTTGTGGTAAAATTTTCCTTACGACAATTCGATAAAAATAAAACCACAGACGCAGTAATTATTAAAGCAAATATACATTTCAGTTTCATTTTATCGCCAACTTTAAAATAAGTAAACGATTTTTAAAACTTGATAGTATTTATTATGATGTGTTTTTGATTTTTTTAATTAAAACAACGACTAAATAAACGCTTGCAATATTATTTTCATTGCAAATATATGTTATAAAATAATTTAACATAAACTCCTTTGTATTTGCAAATAACTTAATCTGTGTATATTTGCAGACTAAATTTTAATACTCTTATATGCATTTTTCTCAAAGAAATATTTACATGTTGTATCTGATAAAGATATCAAAATGGTTTATGTTGACTATGCCTATAATTGTATTATTTTTTCGTGAGCACGGACTAAGCATGAAAGATGTTATGGTTTTACAAGCCATTTATTCTATATCTGTTGTTGTGATGGAAATTCCGTCCGGCTATCTTGCTGATGTATGGGGGAGAAAAAAAACATTACTTCTTGGAAGTGTATTGGGAACATCAGGTTTTGTAATATATAGTTTTTCTTTTGATTTTTACGGATTTTTATTTGCTCAGTTAAGTTTGGGTGCAGCCCAGAGTTTTATCGGGGGTTGTGATTCTGCGATGCTTTATGACAGCTTGAAATCAGGAGGAAGAGAAAATCTATATTTGAAATATGAAGGCAGAGTGTTATCAATCGGCAATTTTGCCGAAACAATTGCAGCCGTTGTAGGAGGACTACTTGCAGAAATTAGTTTAAGAACGCCTTTTTACTGGCAAATAGGGGTAGCTTTTTTGGCAGTTCCGGCAGCCATTATGCTTGTAGAACCCATAAGACAAAAAAATATGTTTGAAGGAGGAGTAAAACATATATTGGGAATTGTAAAATATTCGGTTATTACAAATAAACTTTTAAGAAATAATATACTTTTATCGGGTATAATTGGCTGTGCAACACTTACTATGGCATGGCTTATCCAGCCTTATCTCGAACAGACTCTAAGGTTTTCCGAATATCAGATAGGAATAACCTGGGCAGCTCTTAATCTTACCGTTGGCTTAACAACATTAATTGCTCATAGAATTGAAAAACGGTTTAATCAAAAAACAATAATAGGATTTATTGTAATTTCTATTGCTTTATGTTATGTGATTACAGGGTTAGGTGAAAGTTTATCAGTTATTCCCGTACTATTTTTTTTCTATTTTACCAGAGGTATAGCAACGCCGGTTTTAAAAGATTATATCAACAGAATGTGCGATGAAAATATGCGTGCAACCGTGTTGTCAATTAGAAATTTCGGTATACAAATTCTTTTCACGGTTTTTGGTCCGTTTATAGGATGGTATGCAGATTTATATACAATAAACTATGCAATGATTTTATCGGGAATTATATTTTTAATTCTGGGAACATTAACAGGTATTTTGTATATTGTTCAGAGTATCAGAAAATAATAGCAACGTCTATTTTATTTTATGCTCTATTTTAATAAAGTAACCGTTCCGCTTTCTTCGCGTGGTTTACCGTTTAAATCAAGAAAAGCACAATACCAAACATATACTCCGTTTTGGACTACGGGATCTCCTTTTTCTACATCTCCGTTATTAGTTCCGTTCCATGCCATTCTTTTAGGGAATTCAACGTCAAATATATCTGTTTCAAAAAGTTTCATGCCCCACCGGTCAAAAACTGCAAAATAGAAGTTGTTAGGATCTATTCCGTTTCCTGTTACATAAAAGTAGTCATTTATTCCGTCTCCGTTAGGAGTGAATGCCGTAGGAGCATAAAATGTAAATTCATCTCTTACATGTACTTCTTTTGTAACAGTATCAAGACATAGATGTATGTTTTCTGTAACAAGGGTTACGGTATATGTGCCGATGTTTTCATATGTATGAACAGGATGTTCGGTCATTACTGAGTCCGAGCCGTCTCCAAAATCCCAAAAATAATAATAACCGCCTTCGGTACGATTATCGAACTGTACCTGAGCATTAATAATAGATACTACTTTTGGATCAGCAATAAAGTCTGCACGAGGTTTTGGATGTATTGTTATATATTTTTCTTTTGTCAATATATTTTTACAACCAAATTCGCTCCAAACCGTTAAAGATACTGTATACACTCCTGTTACTTTATATGTATAAACAGGGTTTCTTTCAATAGAATAGCCTCCGTCACCAAAATTCCATAAGAATGTTTGATTATGTCCACCGGTTGTTTCAAAGAACCGGATTACTCCCGGAGGACATGATTTTGTCGGTTGTGCATAAAATGATACTTCAGGAAGAGGGTGTACAATTACATAAATAGAATCTTTATCAATTGGAGTTCCGCATCCATCCTGAACTTTATACACATAATATCCTGTCTCGGGAGGAGAAAAAATATGCGGAGTCGTTACAACCAATTCATTATTAAAAGTAATTGTATATGGACCTCCGTTTCCTCCCTGAACAACCAAATTTACGGTAACATTTTCTCCTACGCAAACCTGATCGGGAGTAGATGTCGCTACAATGCTAAGTGGAGGATATATATTAACAGTAACATATCTTGGTGAAGATTCACACCCGTTGTCATCTGTTACTATTAAAGTATAAGTGGTATTTGTTTCAGGACTTACTTCTAAATGACTACCATAGTAATATGAATCGGGAGGAGTAAACCACTCAAAACTATATTCGCTGCCCGGTGCTAATGTCCCTCCTGTTGCAGATGCACTTGTTGTAAATGATTGACCAATGCATATTGCCCCTCCGGAAGGTTGAGTAACATAAATAGGCTCAGGTTCATTAACAACAAAATGCTTTACAGCAACACATTCGTTTGCATCCGTTACTGTTACGGAATGATTTCCTCCGTTAATGGCAATAGAATCACTGCCCAAACCAATGGTACTCCACTTATAAGTATAACCGGGAGTTCCGCCATATACTATAAGATATACATATCCGTCATCATAGCCGTGACAAGACGGAGAACCGGTAAAAGTATTAATTACTATCGGACTTGGTTCGGTAATTGTAATATCTTCAATTGAAGTACAGCCGATTTTATCTGTTATGGTAAACACATAATCTCCTGCACTAAGTTCTGTAATTAAAGGATTATTCGAAAATCCTGAGGCTCCCCATTCAAAAGAATAAGGAGAAGAATCGCCTATTACGGTAAATTCAACTTGTCCGTCAGTACCTCCGTTACATGATACATTTTCTGTCGTATATTCAACTTCAAAATCATAGACTTTTACTTCTATATGATCATTGTTTCCACAATTTCCTGCAATAAGATAAGAAATTATATGAGTTCCTGCTCCTGCATTAGACGGATTAAAAACTCCAGCACTGCTTATACCCGGTCCTGACCAAACTCCGCCGGACGTTGCTGCCGTAAAAGTATAAGGAGGCCCATCCAAACAAAACGGACCTGCAGGATTAATAGTTGCATCTACGACTCCATAAACTTCAATTGTAGTTTGATCCGAATCTGCACATATACCCGCACCAATACTATATGCGATTAAATGTGTTCCGACACCTGCATTTAAGGGGTCAAAAACTCCTGTGTTTTCATCAATAATTCCGTTGCCTGACCATATTCCTCCGTCATCAACAGCCGTAAGTGTATATGGTGGATCGTTTACACAAAACGGACCTACGGGAGTAATTGTTGCATCGGGATTATCAAGTACGGTTATATCTATACTGGATGTATCTCCACAATTTCCCGAAATAGCGTATGTAATTGTATGTGTCCCTATGGTAGAAGGGGTAAATACTCCGTTGGCATCAACTCCTGTTCCCGACCATGTCCCGCCTTCCGTAACAGTAGTAAGGTTATACGAAGGATCTCCTACACAAAACGGACCTGCAGGATTTATAGTTGCATCTGCAATATCAATTACTACAATATCAATTTCATCATAACCAGCGCAATCTCCGTCTCCAATTTCGATTGAAATAGTATGTGTACCTACACCTGCATCCATAGGAGTAAATACTCCATTATTATCAACTCCGGTACCTGACCATGTTCCCCCTGCCGAGCTGGCATTAAGAGTATATGGAGGATCATCTAAACAAAACGGACCGGCAGGGTCTATTGTTACTTCAGGACTGTCATAAACATTAACATTCACACTGGCTGTGCCTGTGCAAGTATTGTCATCGGTAATAGTTACAGAGTATGTTCCGGTCATATTTGTCGTTGCATCTGGTATTGAAGGATTTTGTTGGGTGTTGGAAAAAGAGGAAGGACCCGTCCAATTATATCCGTATGGAGATTGTCCGTTAGAGGAATTTGAATTTAAATGAATTGTTTCTCCTTCACAAATATCCGGAGTAGAGGTTGTTGCCGTAACATCAAGTGTTATATTATAAACATAAATACAGCCTGTCTGGGTATTATTATTTGCATCTGTTACTGTAAC
>SLSH01000339.1 GCA_007130555.1 Bacteroidales bacterium | reverse complement strand
GAAGAAGGTAAAATATACAAAGGAGTTGTAAAAGGAATAACGACTTTCGGTGCTTTTGTAGAAATTATCCCTAATCATCAGGGATTATTGCATATATCAGAAATTGAATGGAGAAGATTGAAAACAGTTGAAGAGGTTCTTAAAGAAGGACAAGAAGTTGAAGTGAAAGTTTTGGAAGTAAACAAAGATACCGGAAAAATAAGACTTACACGTAAAGAGCTTCTGCCAAAACCTGAAGACGGAAACAATAAATAAAATGGTACTACCACAAATTTAATGGAAGTCTTAACTTATGATGTTAGAGGAAGGGGGTATAGGGGTTGGTATAAGGACATGGGACGCCCCCTTATACCTTATCCCCTATCCCCTTAAAATAGTGATAGAACCAATAAAATAAATGATTTGTAGCTTTAATTATTTATGATATGAAAAAATCTGTTAAAATAATCTCGGCAAGTGTAATTATTATAGCTGTTTTAATCTTTCTTTTACCTTATCTTATTAATGCAAATCCGAAAGATATAGATTTAACAATTCATTTACGGGGAGTTTATAAAAGTAAAATAAATGTAATTCCGTTAATGGGGGACAAAAATCCTATTGCCGTAATTAATGAACTAAAAGAAAATAATAAAGCAACAATCAGCATTTCTTCGATGCATTTACCGGGAGAGTTTTTATTGCATCTGGAATACTATGAAACAGAAAGTTCTTCAAGAGCTCTTTCTGCCGAAGCTATGATAATACTTTATAAACAGGATGTGGAAATGTGGATACACCCTTTGCACATAAACAATCTCGACAGTACGTATTTTCATAAAAAAGAAAAAGAAAACACCGAATTTATAAGCTTTATGAAAAAAAATAATAAAAACAACGAGATGTTGGATTTATTACAAAATTTTCTTTTTAGTTATGATGATAAAGATTCTGACTTTTATCAATCTGCAGTAAAAGAACTTAACAAACGCAGAACAGAACACAATCAGTGGATAGACGAAAAAATCGAAAAAAACAAAGGACTTTTTGCAAGCAGTTTATTTTCACTTTATTACGTCCCGGAAATTACTTGGACAGGCAGTCAGACAGAGCTTAAACAAAGTTATATAAATAATTATTTCAGCCATATTGATTTTAACGATACGCTTTTACTGAAAAGTTCCAGTTTTAAACCATGGATGGACAATTATGTAAATTTACATGTAGAATTAGTTAAAAATCCCGAAACTACCGACTCTTTATTTACAATGGCCGGTTTTAATGCAATAGAAAAGGCAAAACACGGACATCCTTTGGTATATGGATGGGTTGTAGATTATTTCTTTAACGGATACGAAAGTCTCAATATTCAAAAAGGGATTGCTATGTTGGCGCCATATATTGCAGATCCGAATTGCATGACTCAAAAGCGTCAGGAAATAGAAAGACGCTTAAAGGGAATAACAACTTTGGTGCCGGGTGTTCCTGCTCCAAATTTTGACTTTGAACAAGACGGCAATAAATTCAACTTCAGGGAATTTAAAACGAATGCTCCTTATAAACTCGTTTTATTCTGGTCGGCAGGCTGTCCGCATTGTGTTGAAATGGCTAAAAGAGTTCATAAATGGTATCAGCAAAACAACAATCAAAATAAATTGGAAATATTTGCCATCAGTCTTGATGAAGATGATGTAGATATTTCGGAGTGGAAAAAATTAAAATCAAATATGCAGGGATGGCACCATATTCTGGCAGAAGGCGGAGTAAACAGTCCGCAGGCAAACAGCTATTTTATATTATCTACTCCGACATTATTTATAGTTGAAACCAAAAACAATACAATAACCGCACTGCCAAATAATATAAGAGAAATAGAAGAAGCGATAAAATAAAATAAACAAATACTCTTTTTATTACCGGAAGTTTTCCTCAAGAAAATTTTTAAATATTTCAATATCACGTTTTATATAATGAAAGTTGTCTGTAAATTTCTTTTTCAAAATTTTTATTTTTTCCTGTGATAAACTATAGTTGTAAGCATGACGAAAAACATATCTGAAACCTAACATTTCTCCAAGAATTGAATAACTTTTTTCGGATAAAAAATTTGGACGAATATTTGGTATAGAAAGAGTCATACGTTTTAATAAATATTTATGATAATCAGTATTTCTGTCAATATCGTTTTCAAAGATTATAGATATTTCTTTAAACATATCTTCATAAACAGAATAAATATTATGTAACTGATAAGCAAGATTTATCAATTTATCCTCATTATCAGGATTTAATTGCTCTATTTTTTTTATTTGGTCATTAATGGTGTTTTCCAAACTTTCGATATACGCCCATAATGTTGAAAATTTTTCTTTTATCATAATATTATTATTATCGTTTTTTTAAATTATTTTTATTCCTGTTTTCTTTATTTTATCGGTAAAATTACAATTTTCCAATTCAATAATTTCTACTTTTCTGTCAAATATATCTTCAAGTTCTGAGATTGATTTAAAATATAAATCAGATAAAATTCCGATAAAAATCTGTCTGATGATAAAAAAACTTAATACATTTGTATTTTATTAAAGTTTTTAAGCTTTTGATATGAAACAAAGTAAAAGATTACTTTACATATTGTTTTTTATATCGTTTTGTTTGCATAATTCTTTATTTTCTCAGGGATTGTTAATCAATGAAATAATGTCATCAAACGGAACTACAATAAGCGATGAAGACGGTGACTATGGAGACTGGATAGAACTTTACAATGCTGCCGATACATCTATTAATTTGCTTGGTTATTATATTTCTGATGACATTAATAATCTTCAAAGATGGAATTTTCCTGAAATTATAATTGAACCGGGTAATTTTTTGCTGATATTTGCATCGGGAAAAGATAGAACGGAAGGAGAATATTTGCATACAAATTTTAAAATAAGTAAGAATGGAGAGCCTATATTGTTAAGTAATCCGAAAGGGGAAATAATAGATTATATTGCTCCGGTTAAAATGCAAACGGATATTAGTTATGGAAGACTTTCAGACGAACAAACAAAATTTGTTAGGTTTATAAAACCTACACCCGGATATAATAACATTTGGGGTATTATTTATCAAGATTTAATTTTTTCAGATAGAGGTGGAATTTATGATGAAATATTTAATTTAAGTTTGTCTTGTTCGGAAGAAAATGCAAATATCTATTATACAATAGATGGAAGTATTCCTGACACAAATTCAAATGTTTACGAATCTCCGTTGGAATTAAACTTATCTTTATATTCAGATGTGAATCTTTATCAAAACCAGCTTTCCCCCGATTCTCTTCATTATGAACCGGAAGAAGAAATATTAAAAGCTATTGTTATTCGGGCAGTTGCATATAATGATTTAAATCAGCAAATAAGTAATGTTATTACTAATTCTTATTTTATTAAAGAACTTGGAATTGAACATGAATCTTTGCCAATAATATCTATAACGGTAAACAAGGATGACTTACTGGATGATTCTACAGGAATAATGGTTCCCGGAATTCATTTTGACTCAGAAAATCCAAACTGGACAGGAAACTATTATCAAAGAGGGATAGAATGGGAAAAATATGCAAATGTTGAATTCTATGAACCGGATAATATTGTTGGGTTTAATCAACAAGTAGGATTAAGAATTCATGGGGGAAATACCAGAAGACCTCCTCAAAAAAGTTTTAGAGTATATGCCCGTAGTAAATATGGAAATAGTACTATAAATTACGCTGTTTACGAAGATAAACCTATTTCTGAATTTAAACGGTTAGTTTTTAAATCCTTTTACGCATCATGGAGTGGGGCAGGTATGGAGGATTATCTTGCTAACAAAATTGCAAGGGAAATAAATATTGATAATACCGCAATTAGACCGGCTGTCTTATATTTAAACGGTGAATATTGGGGTATTTATTATATACAAGAAAGACGAGATAAATATTTTACATACTACAATTATGGGATAAACCCGGATAAAGTTGATATTATTTATAATTATTTTGGTGCTACACAAGAAGGAAATTCGGCTGACTTTTTATCATTATACGAATTTATTGAAAATAATGACTTGAGCGATCAGTATAATTACAATATTGTATCTAATTGGATGGATATAGACAATTTTATTGATTATCAATTATTTGAAATATTTATCGCAAATTATGATTGGCCCGCCAATAACTCAATGTTTTGGAGAGAAAGAAATACCGATAATAAATGGAGATGGATGTTTACCGATGGTGATTCAGGTTTTGAAAATAAAAAATTCAATGGATTTTCTCATGCATTATCAACTAGTGATAATTATTGGCCTACAAATGCTCAATCTACTTTATTTCTTAGAAAATTGATAGAAAACCAAAAATTTAAAAATGATTTTTTTAACAGATTAGAATATTTGTTAAATAATAATTTATTTTTTGATAATACACAAACCTATGCAATTACTGCTGAAAATTTTCTTAATAATGAAGTTAATAACCAAATTGACAGATTTTATTTCCCCGAAAATAAAGATTATTGGAATGATAAAATTGAAAATATTTTTGATTTTCTTGAATACAGAGCTTGTAAAATAGTCGTACAAGTAAAGGAAATGTTTGATGTAGAGTTAAATATTCCAAATTGCGGCTCATATTATGAGATTGAAAGAATGGCATCATTGTCATTGTTCCCCAATCCTGCTCAAGATTTTCTGTTTATAGAAATGGAAAACAGTATAATATATAATGCTCAAATAATTATTTATGATAATATGGGCAGGGAAATTTCTGGGATAAACAAAAATATAACAGGTAATAGAATTGAGATGGATGTTTCAAATCTGAACTCAGGCATATATTTAATTACAATAATTACTGATAATGAAATTATTACTGAAAGATTAGTAAAGATTTAAAAATAATTTCATTCATAAATATTTTTATAGCCCTTGTTCTTAACAATTTCATATTCAATTTGTTTTATACAGATTTCTAAATTATCAAAAAATACATCTTGTTCTTTTTCATTTGATACATAAATAACTATTGAGTCTAAATCAGGTATTTCGTTTGTTAAAATATTTAGTTCAAGCAACTCCCATGACGAATCACTATCTAAGCTGCCTTCTTTTTTAGAACGGAAGAAATCACTTCCATCTATTGCTGCCACACACAAATATCCGGCAATTGTATTTGTCTTTTTTTGGACTTTAACTGTAATTATATGATCGGGGATAACCGGAATTCTACAGGTAAAACCATAAGCTTGCGTATTGTTTAATTTTAAAGAATGTAATCCCGATAAAGACTCTTCGGCAGTTCTCAATAATATTTCATTGTAAAAATATTGCGGATGATCTGATGCTAAATATTCAGTATTACCATCTTTAATAATATCGGTATTTGTATATATATAAAAAGCAGTATCAATTTTCGGCAAAAGATGATATTGTGCAGGATTTCCGTCAATACGATAAATATGAAGTTTATTATAAATACCAACCGGTTCATTTAAAAAACTGTTTAAAAATGAATAATTTTGAATAACTTCATCAAAATCAGACACAAAAAGATACTTTGCTCCGTTTTCAATATTCCTTATAATTGAAATACTATCATTTGACTGTTTGTCAAAAATCGTCCAGCCTTTTCTGTTAAGTAAATACAATGAATAATTAGGAGTACGGTCAGGAATACTTATAATTAAATCTTCTCTGTTTATTTTTAAATCATCAATTAAATAAGAAACATTTTTAATATCTTCAAATTTTATTTTTTCATAATTCATCCACCCGTAATACCTTAGTTTTTGTTTATCTGTAGTATAATGCAAACTAAATAATACTAAAACTGCAAATATTATTTTCAAATAAATACTTTTATAAATTTTTTGATATTTATTTCTGATGATATCAAAACCGGTTACAAAAACAAAAACCGGCAGAATATAAACATTTATAAAATAATAGTCGTGATCATGAAAAGCTACAAACCAAATTAAAAAGAATGATAATGACCCGAGAAAGATAAAAGAAGTTAAAAATAACAGAAGTCTGTCTGCATATTTAATATTAAATAAGATAAAAACTAAACACAATAAAAGGAAAATTTGCATGGGCTTGTTTAATAAATGAGGCAGCCAGATATTTTTTATTTGTTCAAATACATCAGAGTGATTAAAGCCTCCACAAGAACAAACATCTCCCCAGATAGGACAAGTCCGCATTGAAAAATAAGTCGTGTCGTATGTTTTGCTAAAATTCCAAGCCCAGATATACCATCCGAGAATTATTACAAATGCAATTAAAAAAGGTAATATTGCAGATAACTTTTCTTTAAAATCATATTTAATATTTTTTCTGATATTAACATTTAGAATTTCTAAAAACAGAATTCCTGATAGAGAAAAAAAGCTTATCAGAGCAGTAATCTTAAGTAAGCCTCCCAGCATAAAAAAAAGAGCGACAAAATACAGATAAATTTTTCTGTTATTCTTTAAATATTTAGCAAAAAACATCCATCCTGTCAAACAAAACACAAGAGCAGGAACATCCGGCAAGTAGCTGTTACCATAAAAAATAATAACCGGAGATGTAATTAAAACCAAAGAGCCCAGAAAAGCAATAAAATTAGATTTTAGAATCAATGAAAAAAATCGATATAATGCTCCAAAGCCCAATATTAACAAAAGCGTCCAGAAAACTCTGTAAACATAATGATTATATCCGAAAATTTTATATGATAAAGCTACTGTATAATATAAAAACGGACATTCTGAAACTGCATAACCGGAAGTTTTATTTTCAGCTTGTTGATTATGTATTTCGGGTTTAAAAAAATTCATTCCTTCCTGATAAAAGTTTAATGCCAGAGATGCACAATCCGATTGTCTCCATAAGTGAGTAGATTCCGGAGGAGAATTTATTTTATCAATGTATCCGAAAATTATTAATACAAAAACGAAAAAAACTATGGCAAACAAAAAGTGTTTTTTAACAATACTTTGTTTTAGTAAAGAAAAATTTATCATAATTAAAATAAATTAAATAAGTATAATGGCAAAATTAGTTTTTTTATTTTAAACTGAAAACTTTGTGATAGAACTTTCCCATCCTGTATTTTAATGTTGTTTAAATTATTATTTCGTATCTTTGTCAAAAAAATAAAATATGTTCAATAATAGATCAATATTTTATCTTGGATTTTTATTATTTTTAACAATAATAATAACATTTGCCCCATTTTTTAAAGTTGGAATAACAACATCAGATGATCTGAGTTATTATATGACTTATTTACAAGGCAAAATTTTTGATCATGCCTGGATGGATGCACAAAAAGCAGGTCGTTTTTATTTCATTATAACAAAACCTTTCTGTTATTTTTCCTACATTGGAGATAATTTTTATTTATCTAAATTAATTCAGATCACATCTTTATTATTGTCTTATATACTATTTACAATTCTCATAAATAAAATATTTCAATCAAAACCATTAGCATTATTGTTATTTTTACTATTAATTATTGCGACCCCAATTAATATGCCTTTTATTGCATATCCATTTTACTTTACTTTTAGTTTTTCGCTTCTTATATTTTCAGTATTGATATTTATGAAATATGACGAAACAAATAAATATAAGTTTGTTATAATATCAGCGCTTTGTTTTTTTATTGCTTTATTATTCTATGAAACATATCTTACATTTCTATTATTTATGGGAATTTACATAATTGTAAGAAACAAAAACAAAATAGGGTTTATAAAAACTTTTCAAAACAGAACTTTTTATAAAGAAATATTACCTTTTGTATTTATCGGGATTTTGTATGTTTCTACTTACTTCATATTCAGATTATTTGTTGAAAATCCTGTAAATCCAGACAGTTTCTACTTGGGAAGTTCATTTGCAAAAGATTTAAGTTTAAGTAATTTTTGGGTTGTTTTATGGGCTTGTACAAAAGCAGCCTTTCCGTCACAAATATATCATTTAAGTTTAAGTCAGGATATAATCTCTCAAAATTCTATGCTTATATCAGGTCATGAAGATAGTGTTTGGTATGTAATTAAAAATGCTGAATTACTTACGTTCATAAATGCATTGCTACATTGTTTCCTTTTTGTGTTTTTCTTTAAAAAACTAAAAAATACGATTCCCTTACAAAAAATCGGACTTGGATTTTTATTTGCTTTGATTTTTGCTTTTTCATCTCATATAATTCTTGCAATATCTGAAAAATATAACGCCTATGAATATGAAAATATAAAAGCGTATGTTACTACTTATTATTCATATTTTGGAATAATGCTTGCACTAATACTTTTGGCTTATGCAATATTAAAATTTTCTTATAAATATAAATACATTAAACCGGTAATTATTGGAATTTTTACTTGTTTGGTTTTTTATGTTTCCATCTTTACAAGTTATACAAATGAAAATATTAGTAGAGATTGGCAGCGAAGTCACAATCGTTTTGTAGTAATAGATGAGTTAATAAATAAAGATGCATTTTTATTTATTGAAGAAGGATCTATTATTTATTCACCTGATTTGTATGAATCATCAATATTAGGACATGGCGTTCGTTATTCTTCTTTTTCATG
>SLSH01000046.1 GCA_007130555.1 Bacteroidales bacterium | reverse complement strand
ATTCTACAGTAAGTTTACTTCCTGCGGATGCTTATGATATAAGAGTAAGGTATCGTACACCAAATCAGCAATGGTACGGACTTTATATCAGCGTATTCGGAAATGCAATGTGTACCGATACGGTGCGGTATTTTGTTGAACCTACAGGATTACTTGAAGCAAAATTTGAAGTTCCCGCAGATATTCTATACGGCGAACTGGTTGCTCCCGAAGCAGAAGTTATGTTTATAAATCTTTCGGATTACGGAGGAGTAAGAAGAAGATGTGTATGGAATTTCGGAGACGGAAATACATCTACAAGTTGCGATGACGAAGTAATACATATTTATACCGAAGCAGGTTGTTACGAACCGTTCCTGATAATAATGAACAGAGACCTTCAGGAGTGCAGAGATACCGCTTTCCTTGATTTCTGTATTCAAATAGATAAACAAAGTGAACTTGAAGTACCTAATATATTTACTCCTGACGGAGACGGAATAAATGATTTCTTCCAGGTTAAAGCTCAATCTTTGCGAACTTTTCAGGGATATATCGTAAATCGTTGGGGCGAAGTTGTTTTTGAGTGGACAAACTGGCAAGATATGGAAGCAGGTTGGGACGGTAAACTCAGAGGAGGTACAAATGCATCTTCAGGAGTGTATTTTTATATTATTAAAGCCGAAGGTATGGATGATGTTAAATACGACTTTCAAGGAGCACTACACTTAATGGGAAATTAAAAATGGTACTACCACAAATTTAATGGAAGTTTTAGTTTATGATGTTAGGAAAAGCTATATAGATATAGAGAGGTATAAGGGTATAAAGGTATAGGGGTATATGGAACGCCCCTTATACCTTATCCCCTTATACCCAAAAACCTTATACCTTAAAAAATACTTATAACCCATTAAAATAGTGATAGAACCTTAAAAATATCTTATTTTACATTGCTCTAATGATTTTTATTTTTTAATTTTGCCAATATTAAATTATTATTTATGATATTAACTCAAATAATTTGGGATGTTGATCCTGTTATATTTTATATAGGCGACAGAGGAATCAGATGGTATGGATTATTACTTGCTGTAGGCTTTATGCTGGCATATTTGATAATTTCCAAAGTGATGAAAAAAGAAGGTTTCAAGCAAGAAATTATAGATAAATTTTCTGTTTACATTATTATTGGAGTTATTGTTGGCTTAAGATTAGGACACTGCCTTTTTTATGACCCGATTTATTATTTGTCAAATCCGTTTGAAATACTTAAAGTCTGGCAGGGAGGACTAGCAAGTCATGGCGGTGCGATAGGAATCCTGCTTGCAGTATGGTTGTTTGTAAAAAAACAAAAATTAAGTTATCTCGGAATGCTAGACAGAATTGTACTGGTAATACCTCTTGCAGGAAGCTTTGTCAGAGTAGGAAATTTAATGAATTCCGAAATAGTCGGGGAACCTGCAAATATTCCATGGGCTTTTGTCTTTAAAAGACTGGGAGAAACACCCCTGCATCCGACGCAATTATATGAAGCAATATTCTATTTTATAATGTTTTTTGCTTTTTATTTTATTTATACAAAATTCAAATCGAATTGGAAAGACGGTACTTTTCTAGGTTGGTTCCTGATTGTATTGTTCCTTTTCAGATTCTTAATTGAATATACTAAAACAGAACAGGTCGAATTTCAAGGATGGACAGAAACTATTAAAATGGGGCAGTTACTTAGTATCCCCTTTGTAATCCTTGGTATTTATTTTTTGGCAAAAGGATATGGATGGTTTGGTAAAAATAAAAATATTAATAAATGAAAAATTTTGAATTCTATAATCCTGTAAAAATTTATTTCGGAAAAGATGAGATTGATAAATTATCGGAGATTTTAATCCCATATAAAAAAATAATGTTTGCCTATGGGCAGGGCAGTATTAAAGAAAATGGTATTTATAATCAGATTACCGAACAACTTAAAAATTATAATTATGTAGAATTTGCAGGAATAGAGCCTAATCCGTCTTATGAAACTTTAATGAAAGCAGTAAAAATTGCCCGCAAGGAACAGGTTGATTTTATTCTTGCAGTCGGAGGAGGCTCGGTAATTGACGGAGTTAAATTTATCGCTGCCGCTGTTAAATACACAAACAGAGATCCATGGGAAATTTTATCAAAACAAATCGAAATTACGGATGCAATTAAAATAGGAACAGTCTTAACACTTCCTGCAACAGGTTCCGAAATGAACGGTACTTCGGTTATTTCAAAATATGCTACAAAAGAAAAATTAGCCTTTGGTAGCCCCCTGTTAATGCCGGTTTTCAGCATACTCGACCCGCAAACAATAAAATCATTACCCGATATACAAATTGCAAACGGAATTGTTGATGCTTACGTGCATGTAATCGAACAATATTTAACTTATCCATCGGATGCAAAAGTACAGGATAAATTCTCCGAAAGTTTATTGAAAATATTAATTGAGATAGGGCAGGAGCTACTTAATGACAGAAATAATTACGAACTTAATGCTAATTTTATGTGGACGGCTACAATGGCATTAAACGGACTTATTGCAACAGGAGTTCCTACAGATTGGAGTACTCATTTAATAGGACACGAAATAACAGCATTACACGGAATTGACCATGCTCAATCTCTCGCGATAGTTTTACCGGGAGTTATGCAAGTTATGAAAGAAGATAAACAGGATAAAATTATTCAATATGCAAAAGAAGTTTTTAATATTTATAATGCTGATAATGAAGAAACTATTAAATCAGCAATAGTTAAAACCGAAGAATTCTTTAAATCTTTGGGAATTAAAACCAAACTTTCAGATTATAATATTGATGAAACAATTACCAAAATAATTCCGCAAAGACTTAAAGAAAGACGTTATTTAAAACTTGGTGAAAATAAAAATATAACACCTGATATTGTAGAGAAAATTCTTAAAATAAGATTATAAACAGATGAATCTAAAAAAAATAAAATTTGACTGCCGGCATTTTTACGGGCATATCCCGTGCAAACCGAATAAAAATAATTCTGTTGATTGCAGTAATTGTAGTTATTATGATAAAACAGGAAAAAGAATTTTAATTATAAAATTAGGTGCTATGGGAGATGTTATCAGAACTACTCCTTTGATTACAAAATATAAGGAAATATATCCCGATGCACATATTACATGGCTAACACTTTTTTCCGATGTTTTACCGAAAGATAAAATAGACCATGTTTATAAATGGAACGAAACATCCTTGTTTATCTTAAATAATAAGGAATTCGACATAGCAATCAATCTTGATAAGGAAGAAGAAGCCTGTATTTTATTAAAAAATCTTAAAGCAAAGGAAAAGTATGGTTTTATCTGGAAAAATAATCATATAGATGCTGCTACTTCTGCTGCCGAACATAAACTGATTACAGGTTTTTTTGATAATTATTCAAAAGAAAACACAAAAAATTATTTGGAAGAGATATTTGAAATATGTCATCTGAAATTTAATAATGAAGAATATTTACTTAATTTTAACAATGAATCAGCAGAAAAATGGACTGCTAAATTAAAAGATATCAGTAGCGGAAAAACTATTATCGGACTTAATACGGGTTGCGGAGAAAGATGGCTTACAAGATTATGGACCGATGAATACTGGATAGAATACATTAAACTTCTGCAAAATAACAATTTTTTCCCTATGGTTCTTGGAGGACCTCAGGAAGATGAGAAAAATAAAATGTTTTCTGCCGAAACAGATTGTTATTATCCGGGGACATATTCTTTGGAAGAATTTTTTGCAATTACGGCTGCTTGCGATATGATTGTAACTCCTGTTTCTATGATGATGCATATTGCAACTGCTCTGAAAAAGAAAATGATACTTTTTAATAATATTTTTAATAAAAATGAATTTTATCTCTATAATCGTGGTGTAATAATTGAACCTGAATCGGGGTGCGACTGTTTTTACGGAAATACTTGCAAAAGAGATATATCATGTATGTATGACATAAAACCCGAAAAAGTTTTGGAGGAAACTCTTAAATTGTTAAATCGGTAAATTAAAAAATAAATGCAGATAGCTTATTTGTCAACATTTTATCCGTTCAGAGGCGGAATTGCCCAGTTTAATGCTTCTTTGTACAGAGCATTACAAAATCAGGGACATTCTGTTGATGCATTTACTTTTACGACTCAATATCCTTCGATTTTATTTCCGGGCGAAACTCAGTTTGTTAAAGAAGGGGATGTTGTTGATAAGATTGATGCTAAACGTATCCTTAATTCTGTTAATCCGGTATCATATTTTTCAGCTGCAAAAAAAATCAGGAAATACAAGCCCGATATGTTACTAATGAAATACTGGATGTCGTTCTTCGGTCCCTCATTAGGTTATGTGGCTTCAAAAATGCATAGAAATACCAAAGTGATAAGTATTCTTGATAACGTAATTCCGCATGAAAGAAAAATATTTGATAAGGCTTTTACAAAATATTTTCTAAATAAAAATCATGCTTTTATTGCAATGTCCGAAAAAGTAAAAAACGACCTTTTAAATTTTAATAAAAATGCAAAGGTAAAGATAATTCAACATCCATTGTATAATCATTTCGGGGATATTCAGGATAAAACAATTGCAAGACAAAAACTGGGACTTCATCCCGATAAAAAAACCTTGTTGTTTTTCGGTTTTATCAGAGATTACAAAGGCTTAGACTTGTTGATTAATGCTTTTTCGAAACTGGACGAATCTTATCAGTTATTAATTGGTGGCGAAATTTACGGTAGTTTTGATAAGTATCAGAAATTAATTGATGATAATCCCCGAAAAAAAGATATTCATTCTCACATAAAATATATATCGGATAATGAAGTCGGGTTTTATTTTGCAGCATCAGATGTTTGTGTATTGCCATATAAGTCTGCAACACAAAGCGGTATAACAGGAATATCGTATCATTTCGAGACACCTATAATATCAACAAATGTAGGAGGCTTGTCTGAAGTAATTCATCATAATAAAACGGGTTATTTGGTCGAAAAAACTGATGAAAACCTAATAGCAGATTCAATAATGCAGTATTTTAAACTGGAAAACCGGAATAGTTTTGTCGAAAACATTAAAAAATTAAAGCAAGAGATGACCTGGGATAATTTTGCTAAAGCAATTGTTGAGTTTTAAGAGAGTTTTTTTTATAATTTTTATTCTACCATTAATCTGATAATAAATTCCTTATTATTATTATCATAAATTTTAACAAAATATAATCCTGAATCATAATTGTTTATATCAATGCTATGCGAATAATTTCGGATATTTGAATTATATATTATTCTTCCACTTATGTCAATAATTTCTAATTTTTCTATTATAAAATCAGCAATAATATTACATGTCAAATTTGCAGGATTAGGATATAATTTTATATTGTCATAATCAATGTGATTTTTACTAATATAAACAATAACAATTTCAGTTTCTGTCGTATCCTTAAAGCAATCGTCAGAATAAATCAGCGTAACCAAATAGCTTCCGTTACTTTCATAAGTATGCACGGGGTTTTCTTCGATTGATGTATTTCCATCTCCAAAGTCCCAGTAAGATTCACCATTTCCTGTACTTTCGTTAATAAATTCAACAGTTAGGTCATTTATATTATAATTGAATTCTGCTACAACAATAGGTTCGTCAACAACGTAAGCTGTTACGGTAGCAGCGTAACTTTCACAAAGTATTTCAACTTCCCAGTCATAAAAATAGTAGTAATAATTGTATTCATATCCTCCCGCAGTACTTCTGTAAATTTCAATAAAATCTCCGACTATATAAGGATAAGGCAATGGGGGTGCGGGGTTCCATGATGAACCGCTTTCTCCTTCTCTGTATAAATTAGGAGCCTCCGGACCATAAATTATAAAATCCTCACCAATGGGAATATTTAAGTTCAAATCAATTCTATGTTCACCTTCAGGAATAAAAACCGTGATACTGTCAACAATTTCACCTTCGTAGTCCTCAATTACGATAAGTCTGTTTTTGGCTTGATTAGAGAAAACATTTACGGATTTTAAGACCACAGATTCAGTAGAATTGAAAACAAGTCCGTGTCTGTAATTAGATTCAAAATAACCTCCGTTCAGTCCTGCCGTTTGTTCTTTTTTGGCACCTGATATGATTGTTTGAATCATAGAACTGACATAGTATGATGTAGATTCTTCCAAAACAGGAGTGATAAAACTTGTACCTTCTTCAATTAGATTTGTAAGCTCTTCATCGTCATACCAAAAAATATCTCCCTCTCCTTCTGCTGTAAATTCTGCTTGCAAGCCCATACAAATAGTTTGGTCTTCTACTAAAGGCGGTTCAGTACCAATTGTAATTTGCTGCAGACTTATTTCTGTTCCACATGCACCTGCATCAGAAGTCAGCTGAATTGTATAAACTCCCAAATCTTCGTATTTATGTACGGGATTTATTTCTTCAGATATGTTTCCGTCTCCGAAATCCCAGATATATGAATTTGTATTTTCACTTAAATTAGTAAATGATATAGTAATGGGAACATTACAGTTACTAAAATCTTCTATTTCAAAATCGGATATTATCTCAAGGTCTTCAACCGTAAATAATTTATAAATAGTGTCATTAGTTAAGTCTTCATCAATATCGTTATTAGGATTTTCGACATAAAACATAAACGTATGCTCTCCTTCTTCCAATAAAAATTCAGATAATAAAATAGTATCTGTTTTTAATTTTAAAATTGTTCCTTCCCAGTGGTACATTTGTAAATCACCATCATTTAATTTATAATAGAGTTCAAAAGAATTTATGGTGTTTTCGCCTCTGTTTCGGACAACAACTTTAGGCTGAAACATATTTCCTGTACAGGGATAGTATTCTTTCGGGTCTATAATTCTTAAAGCTTGTAAATCAAGTTCAGGAAGTTCTTCAATTATCTGAATATTGCTAAAAGCGGGAATTCGGTTATAACCTGTAGCGACTACTAGAATTTCTTTTTCAGCATCCCATATTTCAGCAATTTCAATTGTAACATTCCCGTTTTCGTTTATTGTACCAGTACCAATAATTTCGTTATCAATTGTTAAAGAAATAAAAGCATCAACAACATCAGACTCAATATAAATTTCGGTATCTCCTGTCAGAATTTCAGGATTATGAGTAATCTGGATAGGTAATGGATTATTAGTTCTGATTTTTACGGAAGGATCCCCAAAAATTACCCATGCGTCAGTAGTTTCATATCCACTTGCACCACTTAAGTCGTTCATTTTCATACATCCGTTCATAGCAATTCCGCCAAAAGTTCTTTTTATATTGTTTTCATAAGTACCGATAATAATATCGTTAAATTCATCCTGAGCATGCATTGGAGGTACCCATGGCTGATTAATTGTTGACATAAATGTTGCAATTGCTCCGGTAGGTTGTCCTTCGTGGGTTGCACGTAACCATGTTTCACCAAAACAGGTATTACCGACAAAATTACCGTTAACACAAGCTACCGACCATATAAAAGGCAGTTTGTTAACATTAGTAAGTGCATTTACATGATTGTTATTATAATTTGCAACACTCCATCCTGTTGTAGAGCCGTGATTACAATAATTTATCATACTGATTCCGTCATGAATTCTTTGTGTTATCAAAGTTGCGGTAGTATTTGTTATACCCGGGACATTTCCGTCATATTCTTGATAAACAACATCATAGTGGTATGATAATAATTTATCTCTTATAATATCCATGTGTTGATAATCAGCTTCACCGAAATGTCCCTGACCTTCTCCTTCATCTCTTGCTATTCCCATAGAATGATGCAACCAGCCGTCTGTTAAATTTTCTGCTTTTTCGTATTCAATAGTTCTTTGAACCTGTGTTTCAACATCTGCAACAGATTGAGCAGAAAAACGACCGATAAATGCATCGGGATAGTGGTCCTGACCTACAAGATATGTGTAAGCATTGTCTGAATGAGATGTAGAAAACGTCCCGCCAAATTCAAAAGGCGGAATATGTTCGGCATCTCCGACAAATAAAATATATGTTAAATCATTATTGTCGTAATAATCTGATATATAAGATTTTATAACTTCGGGAGTTGAGCCGATTGAAGCAACATCAACAATTTCTGTATGGTATCCTATTTGGTTTTTCCACTCTACGTAAGGAGTCATAGCATCCATATATTCATTGTAAGAAATAACCAGAATTCCTCCTGCTTCTTCTAAAGGAGTATATTTCCCTGAAGATTTATAATTTAAAAAATGCGAATCATAAACTTTGCTGAACTCCCTGTCAATATAATTTCTATCTCCGGTGGTAATCAGGGGGTTTATAACTTCACCACTGCTTTCAACAACTTCTACAGTAATTTTGTGGTAAACTCTTAATACTTTTGTAACAGGATTATATTGAAACGGATAGGTATGAAGTGCCACACCTCTTAAATCTCTGATAATATAAGGTTTATCAACATCAGCTAATATTCCCGGATAAAATTCATTTTTATTATAAACTTCACCATAAACAAAAGGGATATCATCAGGATTTTGGTTACGATAAAGAACTCCTTTAGAAGGTGCTATTTCAATGTTTTCGTATTCTACATAATCTGATTTAATAACATTTACTTTTACGGCTGTTTGATTCGGAATAATTATGGAAGCCGTTAATTTTAATAAATCAGGAACTCCTT
>SLSH01000412.1 GCA_007130555.1 Bacteroidales bacterium | reverse complement strand
TATAGTCCGACAGTATGAGGACGTAATATTATTTCTACATTGGTTAATGCCGATTGAAATTATTTTTAGTCTAAACAAGCGTAGCCTAGTTTAGACTATTAAATAATTCATTTCGGTATTAAATTCGATTTTAATAAATTTTTTTGTAATTAAATTTTATTTGTTATCTTTGTTTTTTATTTTAATCGTAAAAAAAGATTTATTTGTATTTTATGATGATTATTGTAATTTAGTTTTAATAATAAATTTTTAAAAACTAACTTTTTAACCATTATGTATATTATGAAGAAAAAAGTTTTTCTCTGTACTTTACTTTTAATTTTAAGTAGTTTTTTATTCACTCAGACAATTACAGAAACATTTACAACAGAAGGAGAACATGAGTTTACCATACCTCCTAGTATAATATCACTTACAGTTGAATGTTGGGGTGCCGGAGGAGCAGGTGGAGGATCTAATGAAGGAGGGGCAGGAGCAGGAGGAGGAGGCGGTGGTGCTTATGCCAGCCGTGTTGTGGCAGTTTCTCAGGGACAAACTTATCCGATAAACGTAGGAACAGGAGGAGTAGGAGTGCTTAGTAATAATGGAGGGGACGGTACTGCTAGTAGTTTTAATTCGGGACAAGTTGTTGCCGCCGGAGGACGAGGAGGAATTGCTAATGCTTCAGGTCCCGGAGGTTTTGGAGGAAGTACAACTAATAGTGTCGGAGATATTATTTATCAGGGAGGAAACGGAGCCGCAGGAAGCGGAGATGCCTCAGGTGGCGGCGGAGGTGGAGCAGGAACCACTCAAAATGGAAGTAACGCTGTTGGTATGGCAGGAGGAAACGGTGGAAATCTCGAAGGAGGTAAAGGTGGAGATGGAAATAATAGCATAGGTTTTGACGGTGAAGCAGGTCTGACATTTGGAGGAGGTGGTAGCGGTGCAAGAAAAAATACAGGATGGTTATCATCAAACCGTAGGGGAGGAAACGGAGCAGCAGGAGCAGTAAGAATAACATACACAATCCCTGAATGTACAGGAACTCCATACGCCGGAATTCTATTTATTTCTCAACCAATTGGTTGTGATGGTGTTGAAATTAATCTAAAAGTTACGGCAAAATATTATTCGGATAATCTAAACGGGATAAGTCATCAATGGCAAGAATCTACAGATGGAGTTAATTGGACAGATATAGCAGGAGAAACAGATCCTGAATCTGTAAATTATACAACTTCAAGTACTGTGTATTTTCGATTACGAGTTTATTGCTCTCATTCCGGAGAAACGACATATTCAGATATGATAAGTTATATTACAACTCCTTGTGATTCTTATAATATTGATGAACACGACCATGTAACTACTTGTAATGCTTTGTTTTTTGACAGCGGGGGACCAAATGAAAATTATGACCACGACGAACATGAAGCTATAGTATTTTGTTCGGAAAACGGAGAAAGACTTAAAGCTGTTTTTCTTGAATTCAACACAGAAGACAATGGACAATACGGGAGCGATCAAACCCGTCATGATTATTTACGGATTTACGACGGAACAGATGATTCATTCCCGCTTTTATTTGAATTTTCAGGAATTCAAACAAACAGCAATAAAGTACCTGTAGTATATTCATCACAAGGATGTTTAGCTTTTGTCTTCAGATCCAGAGCAAATACATGGTATAATACTGCACAAACCCGTCCCGGATGGAAAGCACATATTTCTTGTACAGAAGAAGTTAATAATGTAGCTGCACAATTCTGCTGGAATGCTCCGACAATTTGTAATCTTGACGGATACGAGGGAAATACAAGTAATTTTTATAATGTTGAACGCGTTAATGATCAAATAGCAGATCAAAGTGCTTTATTCCCGCAAGGAATTCTTGACAATAACTCTTTTATAACATTTGTGGCTTCAGCAGAAACCGTATCTCTTGGAGTTTTTGTTGATAACTGCACTGCGGGAGGATTCGGAAAAAAAGTGCAGTTTGCAATTTATTCGGGAAGTAATTGTTCGGGTTTTACTCGTATTAGTGATGCAAATCTCGTCTCTTATGGACTTGACGAAGGAGACCACACAATTACTCTTACGGGACTAATACCCGGAGAAACATATTATGTCTTAGTTGATGGATGGAATGGTGCAATGTGTGATTATTATATAACTGCTAAATCAGGTATTGATATGCCTCAAATATATGTCCCTAATAATGGTATTTTTTGTGCCGGAGAGAGTATAACTCTGACTGCATCAGGAGGACTGGCTTATACATGGGCAGGTCCGGGAGGTTTTACTTCTGACCAGGCAGCTGTTGATGTTTTTGACCCGGGAACATATTATGTTACTATTACCAGCGGAATTCCCGAATGTCCCGATGATGTTATTTTTAGTGCATATATACAATCTGAAATATGTTGTCCTCCCGAAGGGATTAATGAACCCGAAAATCCTAATAATCCTGTAATATGTGAAGGTGATGAAATTCCAGAATTAACAGTTGATATGCCGATTGGATATGACCCTAATGACTATCAAATTAATTGGTACAATCAGGTAGTAGAAGGAGTAGAATTAGCAACAGGAACAAATACTTATTTGCCGGATATTGATTCGGAATCGGGGACTTATACTTTTTATGCAGAAGTTGAACAGATTGGAGCAGATTGCTTTAGTGACAGAATCCCTGTTGTATTAAGTATTAATCCTGTAATATCCCCGACTTTTCAAAATTTAGGTCCTTATTGTATGGGAGATAATATTTCCGATGTTCTTCCAAATTCATCTTTAAATGAACCTCCGATAAACGGAGTGTGGACACCCTCGGAAATTAATGAAACCGTTACAACTGAATATATTTTTACTCCAACAGATCAGGGGTGTTATATAAATGATACAATGACAATTGTTATTCAGGAAAAAATAACACCGGTTTTTGAACCATTAGGACCATATTGCGAAGGTTCACAACCGGAAGATGAACTTTTAAATACTTCTGAAAATAATATTTCAGGTATCTGGACTCCGGATGTAATTAATACTACGGGAACTACTCAATATACATTTGAAGCTACAGATTACGGTTGTTTTAATGATGTAATTATTGAAATAGTAATAATTGACAACATTACACCTTCATTTGATTTACAAAACTCATATTGTATAGGAGATGAGATTGAATTGCCTCAAAATTCAGCTGATACTCCTCCAGTAGCGGGGACATGGGAACCGTCAACAATTAATACAACTGATGAAGGGATTTCTTCTTATACATTTACTCCCGATATGGATGAATGTGCCGAAATCATAACAATAGATATTACAATTAATGCTAATGTTATTCCTGAATTTACTCAATTGGGACCGTATTGTACAGGACAAAATCCCGATATTTTACCTGCGGTATCAAATAATGGTATCGGAGGAACATGGAGTCCTGCCACAATAAATACATCAGAAACGGGAGTATCTACTTATACATTTACTCCAAATGAAAATGATAATTGTTATATTTCTATAACAATGGATATAACTATTGAAAGTGAAATTCAACCGGCATTTGCCAATTTCGGACCTTATTGCTTAGGAGATAATCCTGATATTCTTCCGTCGGTTTCAATTAATGGAATTACAGGACATTGGCAACCGGCAATAATAAATACATCAGTAGAGGGAGTATCAACTTACACTTTTACGCCTGAACATCAAGATGGATGTGTTTCTTCTATCCAAATAAATGTTATTATTTCAAATCCGCTTGCAATTGTTCAAGTTAGTCCGCCTGTTTGTCATGGAGATATAGGTAAAGCTGTTGTCAATGCAACGGGAGGAGTTCCGCCCTATTATGGAATGGGAACATTTAATCTGTTTGCGGGAACGCATAATATTATTGTTACGGATAGTCATGGATGTGCAGATACAGTAACAGTTGTATTTACATATCCTGATTTATTAGTCGGAAGTTTTGTGTCACACGGTCCCAGTTGTTATGGAAATAATGATGGATATATTGAGTTTTCTGCTTCAGGAGGAATAGAACCTTATTATTTTATGGCAAATGATATTGTGTCTGAAACAAACTACATATCAGGGTTAGTAGGAAACGAAACTTATGATGTTTATGTGTATGACGCAAACGGATGTGAGTTATATCTTGGTAAAGCTCATCTGTATGATGACCCTTTTGTTGATTGTATTACTATTCCAAACGCTTTTACGCCAAACGGAGACGGAGTAAACGATGAATGGAGAATTAAAAATATAGAAGTTTTCCCGGACGCTACAATAACTGTATTTAATAGATGGGGACATAAAGTTTACAATGCACGGGGTACAGGACAATCATGGGACGGAACGTATAAAGGAAGAAAACTCCCTACAGGTTCATATATGTATGATATTAATTTATATCATACAAATACAGACAGAGATAAATATCTTGGAATAGTTACAATTATGTATTGAAAAAACAAAATAAATTTATAATTTTGCATAAATTTGCAATTTCAAATTAATATAAATTAAAGCATAAAAGTATGACAAAATTTAACTTCTTCTTAAAATTTAATGTATTTCTTTTTTTGTCAATAATATTTTTTAGTATTGATGTTGTTTCGCAGGGTGTTTACAATAGTGCTGCAATAAATGCCAGAGATGGAGTATATATATATGTTGATGGAAGTGTTCAAAATGAAGCTGGTGAAATGCTAATAAATGAAGATAGTGGAATAAGTTCTCAGATATTTATTAAGCAAGATTTTTTAAATAATTCAGTAGCCGGAGGTAGCGGCTATTACAGACTTATCGGAGATTGGTTTAATAACAATATATTTAATGCAGGAAGTGGCTCTGTTTTTTTCGAAGGGGATAATCAAATTCTTAGTGGTAATGAATCAACATATTTTTATAATCTTATACTGGATGGTACGGGACTTAAAACGC
The DNA here is from genome assembly GCA_007130555.1 of Bacteroidales bacterium. Taxonomy (GTDB): domain Bacteria; phylum Bacteroidota; class Bacteroidia; order Bacteroidales; family ML635J-15; genus SLSH01. The sequence goes on along the minus strand of SLSH01000412.1, from coordinate 3,811 downwards.
AAACGATAGATCAATTTGTACTTAATACACTGGATTTAAAACATCTGGAGTTAAGAACTGAAAATTTTAGTATGTTTATCGAAAATACAGATGTAAATGCTATATCATTAACAGACGGGTTTGTTTCCAGTTTGGGTACGGGTTTTTTATCAAGGAATACAAATACTTCACAAATGTATTTATTCCCGGTTGGTTCAACTTTGGGAGTTGACAGATATCGCCCGGTTGAAATTACTCCGGCTAATACGACAGCCAATACTTATACAGTAAGAATGGCAAATGAGGATGCTACTAATGAAGGTTTTGACAGAAATTTGGTAGAATCGTTAATATGCGAAACCAATCCGCTTTTTTATCATAGAATTAATCGTACAGAAGGAGAATCTTCAATAGATCTTAAAATTTATTATGATGAGTCAGAAGATGGAGAGTGGGAAGGTATTGCAAACTGGACAGTATTTCCTGATGAATGGCAAATTGTATCCGGCAGTAGTTCAACATCAGACATTCCATTATCATACGCGCATGTAAATGACTGGAATACGTTTAATGAAACTCCTTATATTTTATATAATAGTAATCCCGAACCGGTTATTACCAGTAGTGAAGATCCAATGTGTGAAGGAGATAATAGAATTTTAACGGCAGATCCTCCCGGAGGAACTTTTTCTGTAATAAGTGGACCTGGGAATATTGATGATAATACTTTGTATGCTAATGAAGGAGGAGATATTACTATTCAGTATGAAATTATCGTTGAAGGATGTACCGGAAGTGTAACTCAAACTATTACTGTTAATTCAAATCCGAATGTAATAGCTTCAAATAGCGGACCTGTATGTGTCGGAGAATCTTTTGAATTAAATGAAACAGGTGGAGAAGCAGTAAGTTGGTTGTGGGAAAGTGATGGAGATGCTGTAATTACTGATGCCGACAGTCAAAATCCTACTGTAACAAATGCAGTTGACGGAGAAGTATTTACGCTTACAATAACAGACATAAATAATTGTAAAAATACAGATCAAACAACTGTTATAATTAATGAATTTTCAATAGCACCCGAAGAGATTACAGGAAATAATGAGATTTGTGCCAATGAAGAAACAGAATTAACAGTCGTAGGAGGAAGCCTTGGTACAGGAGCAATATGGCAATGGTATTCTGGGGATTGTGGAGAAGTATATGAAGGCTCCGGAACTAGTATTATAGTTTCTCCTGAAAATACTACTTCATATTATGTAAGAGCAGAAGGAGATTGTAATATAACAGAATGTGCTGAAATTACAGTTTTTACTGATGGTGTATTGCCTGTTTTTGAAGATATAGGACCTTATTGTCTCGGGGATAGTCCCGACCTTTTGCCATCGACTTCAATTAATGGTATTACAGGATATTGGGAGCCGGAAACAATAAATACATCAATTGAAGGAACAACAACGTATATTTTTACACCGGATGACGAAAGCGGATGTGCCGCTCCTCTGCATTTGGATGTTATTATATCAAATCCGATTGCAAATGTGCAGGAATATCCTCCTCTTTGTCATGGAGAAATAGGACAAGTTGTAGTTAATGCAACGGGAGGTATTGCTCCTTATACAGGAACAGGAAATTTTAATTTGCTGGAAGGATCTCACGATATTATTGTTACAGACAGTAATGGTTGTGCAGACACAGTAACAGTCATGTTCTTATATCCTGATGCATTAATAGGAAGTTTTATTTCTGAAGAACCAAGTTGTTATGGTAATGATGACGGATATATTGATGTTAGTATTTATGGTGGAACAGAACCATATACCTTTAAGGCAAATGAGATTAATTCTGATTATAATTATATTTCGGGCTTAACGGCAGGGACTTATAAAGTTTATGTTTATGATGCAAATGATTGTGAACTATATCTTGGCGAAGCAAACTTAAAAGATGACCCTTTTAATGATTGTATTTCAATTCCTAATACTTTTACTCCTAATGGTGATGGGATAAACGATGAATGGATCATTGAAAATATTGAAATGTTCAAAGATGCTGCAGTAACTGTATTTAACAGATGGGGACATAAAATATATGAAGCTAAAGGAAATATAAAACCATGGGACGGAACGTATAAAGGCAGAAAACTCCCCGTAGGCTCATATATGTATGTTATAAATTTACATCATACTAATACAGATAGAGATAAATATCTTGGAATAATTACAATTATGTATTAATAAAAAAAGAGGGAAATTTGACTTCTCTCTTTTTTTATTAAAAACTGGCTAACTGCCATTAAGAAAATGCCAGTGTTCAGTTTTATGAAAATCCTTACATTTTCTTAATCGTAGGATTTTTTTTATGAATTATTCAGGTTCATTATTGTATGGTATCGAAAAATAAAATGAACTACCTTTGCCAGGTTCTGATTTTACCCATATTTTACCTCCAAGTAATTCAACATAAGCTTTTGCAATAGATAAACCCAATCCGGAACCTTCATAAGTTCGTATATCAGTATTAATTTGTATAAAGCGGTCAAAAATAATATTAAATTTATCGGGAGATATTCCTATACCTGTATCATTTACATAAAAAATCAGTAAATCATTTTCAATATAACTACCAATAATAATTTTACCTTTTGAAGTAAATTTTATAGCATTATTTATAAGATTTGTTAAGATACATTCCACTTTATTTTTATCTGTTTTAATAATAAATTTTTCAGAAGGTATTAGATTATTTTTTTCAAAATTTAATTCTTTTTCATTTGCCTGTTGTTTAAAAAATTCAAAACAAAAATGAATGATGTCATTTACATTTGTTTCAGTAATATTTATATTTACCTGATTTGATTCAATTTTTGATATCTCAATAATATCATTTATTGTATTAAGTAATCGTAAGACACTTTTTTTTACTATATCAATATATTGTATTAAATCGTCATTTGTTAGTTCAGGATCTTTTATTAATTCAAGAAAACCAAGGATACCGTTCATTGGGGTACGAATTTCATGACTCATATTTGCAAGAAAAACCGACTTAAATTTATCGCTTTCTTTTGCTTTTTCAATAGCTATCAATAATTCTTTATTTTTTATTTTAAGTTTTTTTGTTTTGCTTTTCACTTTATATTTAAGTATGATAGCAAAAACACTCACAATAATAAATGCAATAAAAACATAAATAATAGCCCATTTTTTATAGTGTTTATCTAACCATTTATTTAATGATTTATAATAATCAGACCCTGCTTTATTTTTCAAAACAGATATATTTTTATCAAAAATTTTAGCCAGTTCTATTCCTGAATTTTTATTAAAAGCAAAATGTAATTGTGTGGGACGCAAAATAATTGTTGTAGCACTGATTTCTTCATTAAAAAAATCTGAATAATAAAAAAATCTGTCAGCAATTATAAAATCTGTTTCATTATTTTTAAAAGCTTGTATTTTTTCACTATAGCTATTATAACTATATGTTTCAAAATGAATGTTAAAAATGTTTTTTACATATTTATTCAAATATTTTTCTTGAATAGATCCTTTTAAAACTCCTATTCTCTTATTGTGCAAATCTACCAGTGAATTTATTTTTACAGAAGGTTTTGTAAAAATTTCAAGCCACGATTCCAAAACAGGAAGTTTACTTAAACAAAACAACGAGTCACTTTCATGTGAATATGCAATATCCGGCAAAACGTCAATTTCTGCATTATAAAGCATGGTCATAAGATTATTCCAGTCATCAATAACATATTCAATTTGAAATTTTTCTTTAGCAGCAATGGATTTTATTATATCAATAAAAATACCGTCGGGATTGC
>SLSH01000381.1 GCA_007130555.1 Bacteroidales bacterium | reverse complement strand
TTTTTAAAAAAGAATTTTATGTGGCAAATATAATATTTTATTTTACAAAATTAATAGCTTTGTTATTAATCATAACAATGAAATGCAAGTTACAAAAATTTTCATTATTATTGGCAAAAATTTTATAAAAACCACATGAAAGAAGAATTTTTACACTTTATTTTCAAAAATCGCTTATGGGATGAGGATTCATTAAAATTGAGTAATGGAAAAATTTTTGAAATTATTGATACCGGTATTTTAAATTATGATTCGGGTCCCGATTTTTTTAATGCCAAAATAAAAATAGACGAAACGGTATGGGCGGGAAATATCGAAATTCATATAAATTCATCCGACTGGCACAAACACAATCACCATAAAGATTTTTCTTATGACAATGTGATTTTACATGTTGTATATAATAATGATAAACTCGTAAGAAGAAGCAACGGAGAAGAAATTCCCGTATGGGAAATGAAATTCCCTCATTATTTATATAACAAATATGCAGATTTTAAAAACAGTGAAAAACAAATTCCTTGTGAAGATTTTCTGGATATAATTGAGCCGGTAAATAAAAAAGCATGGTTCGAAAGAATGGGAGTAGAACGGCTTGAAAGTAAAACCGAACTGATAGAAAACTATCTTGAAAAATATAATTCAGACTGGGAAACAGCATTTTATATTTTATTATGCCGGAATTTTGGTTTTCATATTAATTCATTTCCGTTCGAACAGCTTGCATTAAACACTCCATTAAGTATTGTTCGCAAGAATGAAGACAGTTTATTTACTCTGGAAGCGTTGTTTTTCGGGCAATCGGGATTATTAAATAACAATACCGGAGATGATTATTCAATTAAATTATCGGAAGAATATAAATTCCTTGCCAATAAATATTCTCTCAAACCAATTGATTCGAAAACATGGAAATTTGGTAAAATAAGACCCGGTAATATGCCTGCGGTACGGATTGCTCAACTGTCGGCATTAATGCAGTCTTTTCAGGGACTTTTTTCTGCAATAATTGATAAAAAAGATATTCCGGAAATTTATAAATATTTTAATATCAAAACCTCTGATTACTGGAAAACGCATTATAATTTCGGTAAGCCTGTTGATAAAACAAATATTTCATTCGGCAAATCGGCTTTTGAAATTATTATGATAAATACAATTGCCCCGTTCAGACTGATATACTCAAAAATATACTCAAATTCTTATGAAGAAATATCCGTAAAATGGTTAGATGAAATTAAAGCAGAAAATAACCGTATTACAAAAGTCTGGAAAGACTTAGGTATAAAACCTGATACTGCATTTGATTCCCAGGCACTTATACATTTAAAGAACAATTATTGCGACAAAAAAAAGTGCCTGTACTGTAATATTGGAACGGCAATTTTTAGGGAATTTGGAAAGTTGTAGAGAAATGCTGATTAAAAAAATATATAAAAATTGTATTAATATCTTTATTAGCAATTATTGCAGAAAGAAGCACTGATAGAAGGCAGAATAGATGAACTGCCCGAATTAGCAAAACCATATAGATTCAGAAAAACAAATAATCAATAAAAATCCGAACTCCGCTCCTCAGTCCCCTTGCATTCGAGTATGCAAGGTGGTTGAGGAGCAACGACCAAAGGGAGTTGCGTCTCGAAACCACCGCCATTAAAAAGAGAGTTGCGTCTCGAAACCACCGCCTTATAGGAGCTTGTCCCGAAACCACCGCATTAGAACCACCGTCCCAAATACTTCTCAAATCAAAAATCTTGTTCGTTATTCAATTTTACAATATTTTCATTTATTACTTGTTATTTTATTAGTTGCTTATTGATTTTTTTTCTATTTTTGTAATAAATGAAAAAAATATTAATATTAATATTATCATTTTCATGCTTTTTATCGGCTTATTCTACTCATAACAGGGCAGGAGAGATTACTTACAGGCAGATTTCCAGTTATACTTTTGAGATAACCGTAATAACATATACAGCTACGGGTCCCGGCTGGACAGCAGACCGTCCTCAGCTTGAAGTGTTTTGGGGAGATAATACAAGTTCTATTCTGCCAAGAGTTGAGGAAACGCATTTACCTGATTATTATAAAAGAAATAAGTATGTAGGAACCCATACATATCCAGGACCCGGTATTTATGTAATTGTTGTAGAAGACCCTAACAGAAATTTGGGTGTTGATAATATTCCGAATTCGGTAAATACGATTTTTTCAATAGCTACAACAATGTATATAAATCCCTCAATAGGTTACAATAGTACTCCGGTTTTAACACAACCTCCTGTTGACAAAGCTGCTGTCGGGCAAAGATTTGTTCATAATCCCGGTGCTTATGATCCAGACGGAGACAGTCTCTCATATAAGTTAACAACATGCAGAGCAGATAACGGTGAACCTATTGCAGGATATACATTTCCGCCTGCTTCAAAAGAATTTTATGTCAATGCAGTTACAGGAGACCTTGTATGGGATGCTCCGTTATATGTGGGAGTTTTTAATGTCGCAATGCTTATCGAAGAATGGAGAAACGGAATTAAAATCGGTGAAATTATAAGGGATATGCAGATTGAGGTTTATGAAACCGATAATCGCCCGCCGGTTGTAAATGCTGATGACGTAATATGTGTGGAAGCAGGAACATGGATAAAATACAATGTCTCGGCTACTGACCCTGACGGAGATATGATTGAATTATCCGCAAAAGGTGCTCCTTTCGAAATTGAACATGCTTCAGCCGCATTTGATCAAATATCTTCACAACCCGGATATGCAGAAGGACAATTCAGATGGCAAACAATATGTGCAGATGTACGAAAACAACCGTATATCCTAAATATTAAAGCCGAAGATAATGCAAGTCCTGTGTCTCTTACAGATATTAAAAGTATTTATATTTATGTAATAGGACCTAAAGTTGAAAATGTAAGTCTGGAACCTACAACTACTACTGTATTTATTGAATGGGACGAAAACAGATGCGAGGAAGTTATCGGATATAATGTTTACCGGAGAATATCTCCTACAGGATTTGTTCCCGATACTTGCGAAGTTGGTGTTCCTCCGCATCTCGGATACAAACTTATTGATTTTGTGAAAGGCTGGAAAAATACAGAATATCTTGATAATAACCACCTGCAAGGATTGCCGCAGGGACACGAATATTGCTATATCATTACGGCAGTTTTTCCCGACGGAGCAGAAGGATATGCTTCGGATGAAATTTGTACAACTTTGATAAGAGGGATTCCGACTATTACTCATGTTAGTGTTATTGAAACAGATAATGAAAACGGAAAAATGTATGTAGAATGGTCTAAGCCTATTGATTTTGACAGTATTGAGGCTCCCGGACCATATCAGTATGTATTATATCGTTCAGAATCTTTCTGGGGCGAAGCTCTTACCGAAATCGCAACTCTGGATGATATAAATGATACAATTTTTTATGACTCCTTATTAAATACATTAGAACATCCGTATTCGTACAAGGTAGAATTTTATAATAATTCTCCCGGAAATAGATTCCTGATAGGAACCCCGCATATAGCATCTTCAATATTTATTACATTTGACCAACTTGAAAATGCTCTTAAAATACATTTTAATAAAAATGTTCCGTGGATAAATACTGAATATACGGTTTACAGAAAAACTGAAACAGAAACTGAATTTGATTCGATTGCCTCAACGGCAAACAATTATTATATTGACGACCCGCTTGTTAATTTGCGGGAATATTGCTACTATGTCAGAAGTACAGGGGGCTATTCGGTTGACGGGATAATATACCCGATTATAAATTTTTCACAGGAAAATTGCGAAATTGCTATTGACACTATTCCACCTTGCCCTCCGATTTTGTCGGGAGAATCATTGTGCGACTCTTTGTATAATCATCTGACATGGATACTTAATGATACTTGCAGAGATGATGTTCTGGAGTATAATATTTTTTATACTCCCATAAAAGATGGAGATTTTGAACTTATCGGAACTGTTTCGAGAGATTTTAACTATTTTTTACACTATCCCGAATTATCAATGGCCGGTTGTTACTATGTTACGGCAGTTGATTCATTCTCAAATGAAAGTGCAGGGTCAAATATCGTTTGCCTTGATGAATGTATTTACTATGAACTGCCAAATGTCTTTACTCCTAATGATGACGGGATTTTTGATATTTATCTGCCTGCCTCTCCGTATTATTTTGTCGAAAAAGTTGATATGAAAATTTTTAACAGATGGGGCGAACTGGTATATGAAACCGACGACCCGAAAATAAACTGGGACGGCAGAAACTACAGAAATAATAGACCTGTTACAACAGGAGTTTATTTTTATATTTGTGATGTTTACGAACGCAGACTTACGGGAATAGAAATAAGACATCTTCAGGGATTTATTCATGTTTTTACAGGAACGGACACTAAGTTACAACACGAATGAAAAAATGTCTTTTACATATTATTTTATTGGTTTTCATAATGAATAACAGCCTTGCTCAAACTAATTCATTAAAGGAAAACTATTTTTCTGCATTAGCGGAATACCGGAAAAACAATTTGCAGGAAGCTTTGTTTATTTTAGACAGGCATCCCGAACATGAAAGATTTATTGAATTTAAAGCCCGTATTTTGTCTGAAACAGGTAATTATAACGAAGCAATAAAATCATACAATAAACTTGCAGAAACAAATCCTTCAAAATCTTATTATGAACTTGCAAGAATTTATGCAGAAATGGGCTTTGAAATTGAAAGTACGCATTTCCTCGATAAGCATTTTCAACACAATAACCCTGTATCAATGTCAGAAATAAATATGGAATCGGCATTTTTTGTGATAAATCGTACTCAGGAATGGAGAGAATTCTGGAAAATCCGGCGGTATAATACAATTCAGGAAAAAATTGAGGAAGCTTCATATATGATAAATCAAAACAGACCACATGAAGCAATAAATATCTTAATAAATCTAAAAGGCGGGCATTATTCCCATAAAATTGATTATCTTTTTGCAAATGCTTATATCAAATATAATGATTACGGAAGTGCATTAAATCATATAAATGAGGCAATAAGAAGAGACAGAAAAAATATTACTTATCTCGAACTCAGACGGGATATTTATATTAAAACCGAAGAAGACAGATTGGCACTTGATGATATAAATACATTGATAAAACTGGATGAATTTAATCCCGGATATCCGGTAATAAAAGCTAAATTGGAAAATAACATAAAAAATTATACCGCAGCAAGCGAGACTCTTGAATTTTATCTGAAATTTTTTCCCGATGATGAAGATGCCTTATATTATTCGGCTGTTGTGTATTCAAATATGGAGCAATACAGCGATGCATTAATAAAATATAATAAATTAATAGAGTTGAATCCTTCGAAACCCGAATATTTTACTGAACGGGCAGATATTTATTTTTTCTTTGAAGAATGGAATTTTGCCTTACAGGATTATTCAATGGCACTGGATATAAACCCCCGCCTGCCTGATGTATATTATAATCTCGGTTGGTGCAGATACAAAATGAATGATAAAAGAAAAGCTTGTTATGCATGGAAACATGCCCTGAGATTAAAACACAATCAGGCTGCACGTACTTTATTTAAATATTGTAAGGAACTATAATACCACTTTTTTAATGATTAATGGGTTATGAGAGTTTTTAAGGATAATAGTGCTTTAGGTATAAAGGTATAAGGTATAAGGGGGGTTCCATATTCCTTATACCTCAAAAGATATATGGAGTTTAGTCATCCTGATTATTTAGAGTAATTCTTTCTTTCTCCAATTCTTCTTTTGTCCATGATTCCTTACAAGTATCGCAATAGTCTGCAAAAGCACATTCGGGACACCAGCCGCTACAAAAGTCAATTACCCAACCCGGCAAAGCGAAGAACCCTTCTTTAAACATTTCGCGAATTTCAGTATATACCAACTCAACCGGAACTCCGTTACCAGGGATACTTACATCTGTACCTTTGGCAGACAGAGCATTCAGAATTGCTTCCAGTAATTGCTGAATCTGTTGAGTGTTAAGCTTTTCTACAAGAGGCAATTCCTCATAGCAGATATTAAATAATTGTTCGGAAGGGATAGTTCGTCCCTCCTCGATTTGGAGCATTTCTTTTTCGAATTCTTCATAAGACTCTCCAAAATCAGGTTCAGAAACCGGATTTGCCTCCACTTTAGCAAATTCTTCGATTAGTTGTTCAATATATCTTTGCATTTATGTTTGTTTTATTACTATAATTCTTTGGCAACCATTACAACAACTTGTCCTCCGGATTCTGTTATAGAAATATTAAGTGTTTTATCATCTTTTTCTAATTCAACAGCAAATATTCCAAATTCTCCTCCTTCTCCGTAACCTGTATAATCATATTCTCCATCAAGTCTAGACCAGCCTTTATCTTCAGCCCATTCGATAAATATTGCAATAGCTTCTTTTTTTGAAATATCTTTTCCTAAATATTGAGACATAGTAGTTTTACCGTCTTTAACCATAGATATTTTTTGAAAACCTGCAGGAGCATTTTTATCTTGCGGTCTTAAATTTACTTCAACTTCACTTTTATCGTCATTTATACTTTGTTCAATAAGTTTTTCTGCAACTCTTTCCGCTCTGTCAGCAGGACTACCGCAACTTATAAAAGCAACAAAAAATATTGCCGTAAAAATTAACGAAATATTTTTTTTTTCAAATAATTGTAATTTGTTCATTTTTATAAAATTTTTAGTTAATAAATAGTTTATCCTGCAAATATATAAACTAAAAATTTATAAAGAAAATTTTTGATTTGTATTTAGTTCTTCTTACATTCAACCCGCAAATGCAGGTTTATTGTTTATCGGTTTTTGATACATCTTACCGAACGTCCTTGTGATTTTAATACGGAATTGCGGTATATTCCTGCATCTTCGTATATTATACCACGTCTCCATGCTTCAAATTCTTCTGTTTCGGAAGAAGTCCACCAGGTTCCTATGTAACCAATATTATTAAATCCATTCATATCTTCAAATACAGGAGGATAAAAACCTCCGCCCGGAATTGCTCCGAATCTTGTTGTTTCAAATGCTTCATCAAGTGTTACTGCATCCCTTTCCCATAATGACGAATTACCGGCAAGTTTACTTCCTTGGTTTGTACCACGAAAACCTGTAGTATTAGCCATTTCTTGTGTCATTCCGAGATATATCTCAAGTTCTTTCCAGTCTTCATCGGTTGGCAAATGCCATCCATCAGGGCAAGCGGTCATTGCAGCATACCAATTATATAATACTCCGTATATTGTATAATTTGCCTTTGTTTTTGCTTCGGATAGCTCTGTTCCTTCATATCCGTAAATATAATAGCCGGGGTTTTTATCAGTTTCTGCATTTATATCGGTAACAGCCGGTAAATATTTTAAATTTTCCGCCATCCATACTTGGTTTCCTATGGGAATTTTTTTATAAACAATGCCATCTCTGCTATCAACGAACAAGTCAATATCCTCTAAAGTTGCAAGAGTTGTAAAAGTCTGAGTATTTCCGTAGGTTGTTCCTATTTCATTTGTAGCATAAGCCCTTACATAATATTTAGTGGCGGATTTCAGTCCTGATATTTCGCTCATAAAAACTTCCGAACCTCCGCTGTCTGTAGTTTTATTGTCTTCGGTTGTAGGCTCTTCTCCGATACTCCAAACTACGCCTCGTGAAATAACAGATGTGCCTCCGTCAGAAATAATCCTTCCTCCCGATTTTGCCGATGTTGTGGTAATGCTGAGCACATTATCCGTTATTAAAGTAGGTAAATATTTACCGGAAGATTTTTTGTCATTAATATCTTTATTAATCTCTTCTTTTTCGCAACTAACTGCAAAAAATAAACAAAGTATTAAAAACGGAACAAATAAAATATTTCTTTTCTTTTTCATAATAAACTGGTTTAAACTTGAAATTATATGCAAATATATAAATATTTTATAAAACAAAAAAATAAAATGATGTTTTTAATTTTTACTTGCAAAATTTATTCAAATTCAACAGGAATTTTCATAATATCAGCTTGACTTGAATCAAATAATCCTGTTTCGTAAAAATAATTTGCCATTTGCATTGCATCTCCTTTTGATTTTTTGTCAGCAATCAGTGTAAACCAATTGGGCATATAATAATTCTGCTTCCATATTTTAGTATTTGTTTCATTCATAGTTTTATTCAAGTCTGAAAGATCTGCAGTATCTTTTACTCTAACGTAAAATAAAGTGCTGTAAGTATATACACATTTTTCGCCCATTGGTTCTCCTATCATACTCAAGCAATTATCAGTTTCAATGGTATAATGAGCAAAATCTATAATGTCATTTTTATAAATATTATTTATAAATTTTGTTATTTCAATACAGGATAAAGTTCTTGTAAATTTTAATGTAATTCGTTTATACATATAATAATTACTACTCATTATTTCAAAATCATATTCTTTATCAAACTCTTTAATTGAATTTATAAAAACATGGATTTCAGTATCGCAGTTGCTGGTGTCGCTACCAATAACAAGGTAATCTCCCGACATCTCTCCCAAAATTATTGGCTAGTCTTTATAATAATAATAATTTACAAAATCACATATTATTCTATCGTTGAAACTGCCTGAAGTTCTATTGATTTTTTCTTTTTCACAACTCAAAAGTAAAAATAAACAAAGTAATAAAAACGGAATAAATAAAATATTTCTTTTCTTTTTCATTATTATTATTATTATTTAATAATTATCAAGGTATATACAAATATAAATATTTTA
>SLSH01000296.1 GCA_007130555.1 Bacteroidales bacterium | reverse complement strand
AATCTTTTATGCAAAACACCTACCAAGGCGTCTAAATATTCAATAGTATTTCCAATATTATCATTTTCCGGTCCGACTCTGTGACCATGATAGTCCGGTTCATTAAAATAAAGCATTATTAAACGCGGTCTTTTTTCTGAAGAAAGCGATAACCATGAGATTGCATATTTTATTCTGGTCTCAAACGAAATACTATAGTCATATTTTTTCCAGTAAGTTGGCTGCATACCTTTAATTTTAGCCTCAGAGCCAACCCAAAAAAAAGTGGCAGTTGTAACCCCCTGATTTTCGGCAGATACCCATATAGGTTCTCCTCCGTAAAAATCACCGTTTTCAATGGCATTTCTGTCCGAAATATAATAAGTGGCGCCAAGTTCGGGACAATAAAAATTATTTGCAACAATACCATGATTGTCAGGATATAATCCTGTTGCAATACTATAGTGATTAGGGAAAGTAAAACTTGGAAAAACAGGTATCAGAGAATGAGAAACAACTCCGTTTTGAGCAATGTAATCAAGGTTCGGGGTGTTAAATCTGTCTGCATAATCATGACGAAAACCGTCCATTGATAAAATAATTACATATCTGTCTTCAGTATCAATATCTGAACATGATATACTAAATAAAGAAAGAAAAAGTAAAAGAAAAACCGAAAATTTATTATTCATTTTTTTATTAATTTGTTTTTACGAATTTATGTGTAAAGACCATACCCTCATTTATAATTTTAACTAAATAAACTCCCGATTGTAATTCATTTATATTAATTTGAAAATATGGTTCGGTTGCAATTATCTTTGAGCCAATATCTATTTGTTGACCTGCAATGTTATAAATTTCGATTTGTGTGTTTTTTTGAGCATCCCATTCATAAAAAATATTAAGTGTTTCATTTGCAGGATTAGGTGCAATTGTAAAAGGACTGTCAAAAATTTGTTTTAATAAATATAACATTTCTGTTGGTCTTTGCATTGCAAAACTAGTTAAACTCTGGATGTTTTTTTCCCACTCATACATTGTTAACGGAGTTCGCCAGCGTAGAATGTGGTTAGGAACATAAGGTGTCAATGTTTGTTTAAAGTGGTCTATAGCTTCTAAAACTATTTTGGTGTTTACAGTATTATTTAAATGGTAATAAAATCTGTTTATGAATTTTCTTTCAAATTCCGGCATTTTTAACAGCATCCTAAGCAGAAAAAAAACTGAATAATTCTCTTCAAAAGTTCTATATATAGTCAGATTGTCAGTTTGATATTCTTCGAAAGCCCTGTCTAAATCCCAAAATATCCATCTCCATTTACCGCCGGTTGTATCAGGTCTCCAGAATTCTAAATTATTATGTGGCCAATCTCTGTTATTTAAGTATATCTGCATACATTTATAATCAATAAAATTCTCAACATCCATATAGGTTTTTACTTTTTCATAAGTTTTCGGGTCTTTAGGGTCATTATTTGTAATAAAATTTATCATTTCCTGATAATGCAAAGCATTTCCGGATACAACATCCATATTATTCGTAAGCCTGTCTATTTTGTTAGGGTTAATGTTATGATTTTGTGCTAAATAGTATTCGTCACGCCGTTCTTTTAAAAAATGAATTCCCCAGTATTCACCGTTTATAAAAGCAATTACAGGAATAAATGCCAGATAATCCAGATCAAGGTCTTTTACCAAATATGCGCACAATTCATCTTTAAATAAAGTCCTGGTCCAATCATCTCCCATAGTGGAATTTAATAATAATCTCTTAAAGATTTCATTTTCTCTTTCAGGGAAAAACTTATACGCGATTTCATCTTTCCCATATTTTTCTCTTGCATAAATTCTCAAAGATTTTTGACTGTATTTTCTGGTGGCTTGTCCTTGAATACGGATTCCTACTTCCTGATTTACCTGTTTTATGCCATTTTCATCAAAAAAAGTTAAAAAAGCATCTCTTTCTTCTCCGCGTAAAAAATAATTTCCTTCTCCACCATCATCATAATTTATCCCGGGTACATAAATACCATATTCATAATCAAAAAGATTTTCAGGAGAAGTAATAACAGAAACAACAGGTAATTCTATATTATCCGGATTATGATGCCCTATCCAGAAAGACCCCCATATTTCATTACCTACGGGAATTCCGTCTAAAAATGGTCTTGCTCTGATTGTCCATATTTTTGGTACTTCCCCGAGTGGTTTTGTCCAGTATTTAGGTATAGCGGAAGGTATTTCGGAGTAATAGTTTTCAGTACCTGCACGGGAATCTATTCGGATTGCTCCGGTATATAAAGAACTTGTATCTGTCGGAAACGAAGCATCAACCGTATATCTGATGTCAACATTTTCTGAAGCATATATTTGTAGTAAAAAATCATTTTTATAATAACCCGGATTATGCGAAAATTTAAGATTAGCATATATGGGAATAATAAATAGTCCTGTATTTGGAGCTCCCGGTGTAGGTGTCTTAAATATATATAAACTGTCTTTTGCGTCAGGGAATCTTCCGAAAGAATAATCGGTTTCAACATAAGCCGGAGGTAGTCTGTCAATAAAATTACCCGAATTATCACTTAAAATAACAGGCTCTCCATATTTACTGATTTTAAAATTTGTGTGTAACTCTTTACCTGCAAAACTGCGGTCTTTACCACTCGCAAAAATCAGTAAAAACTCTTTGGTTTTTATCGAAACTTCCGGTAGTTTCCACATTAAAACATTTTCATCTTTATCAGAAAGATAATAACCTGTTAAATCTATTTCTTCATTTCCAAAGTTATATAACTCTATCCAGTCTGAATTATCCCCGTCTTCATCTGTAATACAATTATGATTTGATGACATAATCTCATTTATAACAACCTGAGAATATGTTGTTTTAAACATTAGTGCAATTAAAAGTATTATAATATAAAACCGAAACATAAAATTAATTTAAAATTCAAATCCAAAATTTAAGCCTACTAATAAAAAGCGAAGCCTCTCTTTATATAAATCTTCAGGATATACATCTGATTTATAATTTAATATCCCTAACTGACTGATTGCTTTAATACCTGCATTAAATTTTGTGGTTTCCGTTAATTGAAACTGATATCCAAATCCCGGCTCAATAATCAGACCTCCGCTGTAATTATAATATGTATATGAATTTACTTTGTAATTATTTCCATAACTATATCCGATTTTAAATGTCAGATAATAAGACGGTAAAATTTCTTTAAAGTTTGTTTTAATAATTGCATAAAAAGGGATAAAAATTTCATCTTCCAGAATAACCACACCGCTTCCTGCTCCGACTTGTAGTTGAGGTTTAATTCTTTTTAATACGGCAAAATCAAGATTAATTCCTGATCTGTAAACCATAGTTTTATGAGTAACTTTCCCTCCTAAAACAAAATTACCTTGAATCAGAGTTGAAGTAGGATGCCTGCTTTCCTGTGCAAGACTTATTATTATAGAAAAAATAATGATTATGGATAACAATATTTTTTTCATAAAATTATAATAATTAATAGTCAATACTTACAAATTTTTTCGTTATATATCTTACAGGATACCATGCTGCCACAATACCGATAAGCATTACTGCAAAAAATATGTATAAAACATCAATCGCTTTTATATAAACCGGATATGCATCAATAATAAAAGAACCCGAAGTACCTAATGAAACAAATCCGTATTTCATTTGTAGCCAGCAAATTACTCCCCCGAAAACTATTCCTGCTATTGCACCACAGAGGCTTATAAAAATTCCTTCGAAGAAAAATATTTTACGAATAAGATTATTATTTGCCCCCATGCTTTTCAGAATTTTTATATCATTTTTCTTGTCAATTATCAGCATTGTAAGCGAACCGATAACATTAAACGAGGCAATTAGCAAAATAAATACTAAAATCATAAAAATTGTCCATTTTTCTGCTTTCATAATTTTATAAGCATATTCATGCTGCATATTTCTGTCTTTTACAAAAAAATCATCTCCGAAAATCTTTTCCAGAGTTCTTACGGCATTTTTTACCGAACTGCCTTTTTTCAGTTTAATTTCCAAACTCGAAATATCATTATCAAATTCAAGCAAATTTTGTACCTCTTTTAATGGTAATATAACATATTTGGTGTCGTATTCCTGCTGGATGGCGAAAAAACCTCCTGCATATACATGTAATCTGTTTATATTATCGGTTGCATCCTGAAAACTCCCTCTTAGTTGCCTTGTCCGGCTCGGGACATAAACGCTTATCGGTGCAGAAAAATTTATATTCAGTTGCAAGTCATAAGCAATTCCTCTACCTGCGACAGCAACAGGAACATCATGAAAATAATTCATATAATTTCCGCTGATTATCATTGAATCTAATCCCGATACATTTATAAATTCAGAATCAACCCCTTTTATTGTTGCAATAATCTGTCTGTCGCCAAATTCCAACATTGCATTTTCTTCCAGACAAAAAGAATATGCTTCAATAAAATCCAGATTATTTATTTTCTCGATAGTCTGATTATCAGGAATAAATGTTTTGCCGTATTTTGCTTCTATTTTAATATCAGGATCAAAGGAATTATTAAGTCTTTTAAGCAAATCTTCAAATCCGTTAAAAACAGATAAAATAATTACCAATGCGGCAGTACCGATTGCAACTCCGAAAATTGAAATTAAACTTATGATATTAATTACATTTTTGGATTTTTTAGATATTAAATATCTTTTTGCTATGTAAACAGGAAAGTTCAATTTTTTATTTTTTTAAAGCCCGGTCTATTTTATCAATATAATCAAGAGAATCATCCAGATGAAAATTTAATTCGGGAATTTTTTTTAACTGATTTTTAATGCGTTTACCCAATTCAAATCTGATTTTTGCCACATTTTTATTTAGTAAATCAATATTTTTCGAACAATCTCCTGAAGGAAAAACACTTACGTAAATATTCGCGATACTAAGGTCTTTGGTAATACGAACAACGGTTATTGTCAGCATTTTTTTTGGAGCCCATTCGCCTGCATTTATTAAAAATAATTCCCCCAACTCTTTCCTGAGAAAATTTGATACCTGATTTTGACGTTTAGAATACATTATTTAATATAGTATATTTTGTCAAAAATACACTTTTTAAATTACAGACAGAAATTTTATTTATAAATCTATTAACGGGTTATTCTTGAAAAACTGTTTTCTCCAAGCTAAAATCTAATTCGGGAAATTCTCTTTCAATGTCTTCAATTAGTTTAAGGTATTTTTCGCAAAAATCCCTGTATTCTTTTGTGTCTCTGTTAAAGGGTTTATGTTCAGAGGCTTTTATGATTTTTGCAATTTTATCATTTAATTTTTTGGTTTCGGAGTCAAAAAAAGCATCTCCGAATTTTTCCCATAAGTAATTTATTGCCGTTACGGAAGGATGTAACATATCCTCGGCATAAAAGCGATAATCACGCAATTCATCCTGCACAATTTCATAAGCAGGAAAATAGTAAGCCGTGCCGGCAGATAAATTTTCCATAACCGACTTAATGGCAAGAAATAAAGAGGATTTGCTTATTTGATTATTAATTGCTCCGTCTTTCCAGTGGCGGATAGGACTTATCGTGAAAATTATTTTAAGTTTCGGATTTAATTCAAGAAGTTTCTTGCTTATTTCGGTTAATTTCTTGCTTATTTCAGCTACAGTTAACAATTTTCTTTCAAAAATTGAGGGATTTTGTTTATGACAATTTGATACTATTGAATCTGAATCCTTTAAAATATAGCAATATGCCGTCCCAAAACTTATAAATAAAAAATCCCCGGAAATTAAAGCTGAACTGGTAAGATGAATTGCAGTATTTATATTCTCCAAACATTTTTCCGCATCAGGAGACGAAAAACTACTGTGAAAATTATAATGATTCCACAACCCATTATCATAAAATAATTCGGATTTAGTAACAGTCCGTCTGCTTAAAGCAGTTTCAATACTTTCCGAAATCGAAAAAGGATTGTAAAGAATTCCTGTAGGATTATAAATACAAGGAAACTTATTCTTAGTAAGTACTTCACCGATATTATTTGCAAAGCACGAACCTGTTAAAAGGCATTTTTTTTTATGACTTATCTTAAAATTATATTCCGGTAATTCTACAATTGTTCTGAATTTCATGTGGTAAAATGTATTGGTTAAAAATATTTGCAAAAATAATATAATTTAGATAATCATATTTTATCATTAAAAATTATTTAAGCCTTTGGAATATAATTATAATTTTGTGTTTTTATTAAATTTATAAACAATTTAAAAGATGGCAAAAATAATTTTAGTTTTACTTGGCGGAGCTTTGGGTTCACTGGTTCGTTATTCTGTTTCGGAGTTTATGCAAAAATATTCCGACGGAACCTTTCCTTTAGGTACACTAATTGTAAATCTAGCAGGATGTCTTCTTATAGGACTGATATGGGGGATTGCAGAGCAAGGTAACATTTCTGTAAATTTACGTACTTTTATTTTTATAGGATTACTGGGAGGATTTACAACTTTTTCGGCTTTCTCTGTTGAAACAATGAATTTGTTCAGAGATAATGAAATCAGACTGGGAATAATCAATATACTGGCAAACAATGTATTAGGAATACTGTTAACTGTCGGAGGATTTGTTTTGATAAGCAGGATATATCAGTATATAAAGTAATTCGCTTTTTTTATGATATATAAAATTCAATAAAAAAAATCACTATTGTCCGATAAAAATTATATATCGTCCCTATATTTGTGCCATATGGCACAAAGATAGGGACTGCATATATCAAGAATAACAAAATAACCACTAAAGTTTTATCGGACAATAGTGATTATTAATTTAAATAATCGTAAAATAAATTACAAATAAATTTTGTTTATAATTGTAAAAATATTTTTATATATAAAATAAAATGAATAATCTGCAGAATAAAGTTGAAGACACTAAGATTAAAAAAATTATTCGCTTTAAAAACGGAATAAAGACTGAAGTTAACGATATTATTGTAAATGAAACTTCATTTGTTATAAGTTTACAATGTGAGATTATCGGAATTTTGACTTGTACTCTTTCTAATATGGATGATCTGGTAGTCGGGTATCTTATAAGTTCAGGAGTGGTCTGGGAAAGGAATAAACTTATTAATATAGAATATATCTCTGATAAGCAAAAGTATGATGTAACACTTGAAAACAATAACATTTTACAAGAATCTGAATACCAAGTGATTAAACCTTTAGGTTGTGCTTCCGGGGATTCAATATTTATCAGATTAAAACGAGGAGAAAGGAACCTTGCAGAAATAACAATTAATGCAAATGAGATATCGGGGTTAATGATAGAATTCAATAAAACATCAGAATTATTCAAAACGACAGGAGGCGTTCATAGCGCTGCTTTAGCAGACAGTCAGAATATTCTGGTTTTTCGTGAAGATATAGGAAGACACAATGCCGTTGATAAAGTTTTTGGCTCTTTATATATTCAAAAACAATCATTAGATGATAAAATATTGCTGACAAGCGGAAGAATCTCTTCGGAAATTGTTATGAAATCAATAAATGCCGGAGTTCAGATAATTGTTTCAAGAAGTGCTCCAACATATAAAGGAATTGAACTGGCAGAACAAAATAATATAACACTTATTGGATTTGCAAGAAGTAATAATTTTAATATTTATAGCGGCTTTGAAAGAGTAAAGTCTTAGAAAAATTATAATTGTGAAAAAGAAAAATGAAATAATATCCTTCAAAAATTTTATTATTATAGGCTCTTTCGCAAGAAATGCAGGTAAAACAGAATTTGCTTGTAAAATAATCTCCAGAAATTCAAAAAAATCTAAAATTATCGCAATTAAGGTAAAGAGAGTTTGTATAAATAAAGAAAATTGTGATAATTTATGTAAACATTGCAGAGTCGGAGAATTGCCTGAGCACGGATATGTTATAATTGAAGAAAAAAATATTAGTGGTAAGAAAGATACTTCCAAAATGCTTAATGCAGGTGCATCAAAAGTTTTTTTTCTTCAGTGCCGGAAAGATAAACTTAAGGAAGGTTTTTTACATTTATTAAAGAAAATCCCGAAAAATACTGTTGTCGTTTGCGAATCAAATGGCATTAGAGAATTTTTAAAGCCAGGTCTTTATGTGGTTATCAAAAATATGCATGTTGATAATATTAAGGAAAGTTGTGTTTCAACTATGCATCTGGCAGACAAAATAATTGAATTTCATGATATGCAATGGAATTTTCAGCCTGACAGGATTGTTCATAAAAATAATACTTGGATGCTCAAAGAACAAGCAACTGCTATTATTCTTGCAGGAGGAGAAAGCGACAGAATGCACGGTGATGATAAAAGTTTACTTCCTGTAAATGGGAAACCTCTAATATCTCATATAATTTCTCAGATAAAAGATTATTTTGACCAGATTATAATTAGTGCCAATGATAAGCAAAAATTTGCTTTTCTTGAATTACCGGTAATTAGTGATATGGAAAAAGATAAAGGACCACTAATGGGAATATTATCATGTCTAAAAGTTTCAAATAATAATGTGAATTTTATTACTGCGTGTGATATCCCAATTATGAATATAAAATTTATTAAAAAAATGATTAAAATATCCGATAATTATGACATTGTAATACCAGTTTCTAAATCAGAATATTATGAACCATTGTATGCTGTATATAAAAAATCAGTTATCCCTTATGCAGAAAGTTTACTTAATCAAAATAAAAGAAAAATTACTGATATATTAGATTGTGTTAATTCTAAAAAGATTGAATTTGCACCAAATTTATGGTACAAAAATCTTAATAAAAAGAATGATTATCAGGATTTTATTAATAATTATT